>NZ_JAHLQI010000007.1 GCF_018918345.1 Butyricicoccus intestinisimiae | reverse complement strand
AAGAAAAGCCAAACGGCAAAAGACCTTCACCACCTAAAGCCGGATATGTTTACCCTTCAATGTACCGCTCTGGAATGTATAACCAGACCGGGGACTACACTGCACAGGTTAAGGTATACACCCGCAATACATGGGACTGGATTAACATCAGCCTGCGGAAATCCGACATGGACTACATAACTAAACACTGCCATGACCGTAAACGGTGCGCCCCGACGCTCCAGAAACGCGGCCATGAGTGGTTTTTGGACTTTCCGTTTGAGGAAAGACGTACACTCAATGACACCACAGTGTTCAATCAGACTATTGTTGCTGTGGATCTTGGCATAAACACTGCCTCCACGGTAAGCGTGATGCAGAGTGATGGCACTATTCTCGGAAGACATTTTTGTAAACTTCCTAAAGAAACAGACCATCTGATGCACAGCGTTAACCGTATTAAAAAGGCACAGCAGAATGGAAATAACAAAACACCTAGATTATGGGCAAAAGTCAAAGGCATAAACCATGACATTTCGGTGAAAACTGCGGAGTTTATTATTAAAACCGCCGCCTCTTACAATGCGGATGTCATTGTATTTGAACATCTCAACAAAATCGGCAGGGTACGCGGTTCAAAGAAACAGCGCATAAGGCTCTGGCGCAGTCAGGAAGTCCAGTCGATTGTGACTAACAAAGCCCACAGGTTAGGCATGCACATAAGCCGTGTCTGTGCATGGGGAACTTCCGCTCTTGCGTATGATGGCAGCGGTCGCATTCTCCGTGGCAAGGATGCCGGTTTTAATACCTATCAGATATGTAAATTTCCAAATGGGAAGACATATAACTGTGATCTGTCTGCATCATATAACATTGGTGCCAGATATTTTATACGTGAGATTATAAAATCCATGGATGAGAGTTTATGGTTGCTCATTGAGGCAAAAATTCCTCAGTGCAGTAAGAGAAGCACCTGCACGTTTGCTACATTAATTAACCTTAATGCGGAGCTTATGTCCTTAGTGGCATGAGATTTCTGAGTTAAGGCTGTACATGCAGAAACGCAGTCCCTGTCTCCTAAAGAGGCTACGTGTATTTTATACACTTATGGGGAAGTACGCGACTTTAGTCGTGTGAAGCTTCACACGGATTGCGACACACATCGTGACGAGTGAAAAAGACCGCGAGGAAATTGACACATCGTGGATTGTACGAGAAGTTTGTAAGTATACGGACAAAACGCCAGATGATTTTGATGCGTCCGGCGTTGTTCCGTTTTGATTGATGTTGGATAGGAGATGTAGTTACGAAAATGAAAACGAATTACAAGTATGTAATGATCGTCACATCGGAGGATAACAGATACACAGGAAATGCTGATGGATTGCAGCTTGAACACTGGGCAAACAATCCGTGGGATGGAACATTCGAAGGCATCACAACGGGAGATACGTGCGAGGATTTGCTTGAAGGACTGGATTGTGAAGGGTTGTTTTACCAACTGTTTGACGCACAGCGTGGTACGAGATTGGGGTATGGGATCATAGATGCAGCCAGCATCTCGGAAGACATTGTGTGGTACGAATCTTCCCTCAATTCGGTTGTCAATACATAATAAATAAGGTATAATATATGTAGATATTATACAAATATAGAAAGGATTTTGGAATGAAATATGCTAGATTGGTTGGCATGGGGCTTATTCGGAGCGTTGCTTGCGACAGATAAGCCAAGACAGAGACGAGCAAAGATAAAACAAGGAGAAGAATATCTCAGACAGCAGCAGTCTCTCTACGATCCTGAAAAAGAAAAAGAAGGAAAGATAAAAGAGGCTTCTTGGAATCTTAGAAAGATTCATATGGTGAACGCATTGGATGTTCCGACAAATACGTTGTACGGATATGCCACTATGGCAGTGCCGATGCAGTTGTTTTATTACGAGCTTACGACAACAGCACAAGGCTCATACAGAGGATGGAACCCTATCAATTACTATGAACTGCACGGCAAACGAAGGTTTGCACCGGCAGATTATGTTCTAAAAGAAGTCGGCATGAATGTAGATCAGTTTATGATTTACATGACAAATATGACATGTCAGAACATAACACAAAGATATTGGACTTTTGAAGGAAGGTATTACGCTGAACATGAGTTTTGCGGTACATATGACAGACATGTACAGGAACACAGATTCGGAGGGGCAAAACAAATTCTGGTAGAGCTTTTGCCAAATCAGTATATGTTAGATCATCCGAATGAGTTTAAAAAACATGTAACGACAGAAGATGTCGAAAAAAACAGTCTTGCCTCCACATTTGCTTTAATTGAGGACAGTTATAAAATTCTCGATCCGGGAATGCCGTTGTACGAATTTTTGGGGACTCAAGACCGAGACAAAATATTTACAAAGGCTTTCGGGACAGACAAGTGGAAAGACTATATTGATTAAGGAGAAAATGAATATGAAAATCAAAGCATATGTACCGAGCTACGTTGTTGATGAGATCTATCCACCAGAAAACTGGGGAAACTTAACTTCGGATGAAGTAGATAAGATGATTCAGAAAATGCATGAGGAGGAATGACCGATGTATTACACAACCGAAGCTCTCACGCTGGAACATGCCGAGGGTATCAAGCTAACATATCATGGACATAATTATGCTCTGTACGGAGAATGGGAAGGCAAAATCAGCAGGTATATGCTCGATAACGAAACAGAACCATATTCTATCGTAGTCTGTGCAGAATGCGATGCAAAGGAAATCGGAAAGGACAATTATGTCACACTCTGCTGGGACGCTGAACCAGAAGATCCATATGCGTGGCTAGAAGAACTTAACGGAAAGTGGACTACTGGCATAAGTTACGTTTTCCCTATTGACCCACCAATAGACTGGGAAGACTTATCTTCTGATGAGGCGGACGAAATAATACGTAACAAATCGAGAAAAGGAGAGCGCATTATGAAAGAATATGATTACGTTTACAAAGAAACAGGTGAATTCGCCATGACAGAAAAAGAATATCACGAATCTGTTATGAGAGAACTCAAGAACAACTGGGATGACTGCATGGATGAAGATGAAAAGGAAGAATATTCTTCTTTTGAAGATTATGTTTCTCAGGAATTTGATGATTGGTGTGCATCGGATGATATGTTCACTACATATTCGGATTGGAAAATCCAGAAAGAAATCGCAGATGAGTGGACAAGAGAACACGGTAACGATTTGATATAATCGAAGGAAACGAATATGAAATTTGTACGAAAAGATGACGGGCAAGAATTAACAGAACGTGAGTATTACTCGATGATACTGCACAACATGGAGAGTTCATGGTACGAACAGATGCGCGATGATGAAAAGGAAAACTACGACTACAATTTTGTCACGTTTGTACAGCATGAATTTAAGAATCGGGCTGAAAACGATGCCGAATTTAATTGTGTTGAAGGTATCATAATAACTAAAAACGAGAAGATTGGATTGAATATCCGATATGCCAGATTTAGATCCAATATATCGGTAAGAAAATTTGCAAAGGATTTAAACGTTTGTGAAAGTGCTATTGCGAGTTTAGAACAAGGCAGAAAACTTTTAGGATTTGAGAACTTTATACACTGTTGTGAAATACTTGGTGTATCATTAGACGAGATTGTTCACGGAGATGATTACAAAAAGATGTTGAGCATCCGGCACATCTGCACAATGATGCGAAAAAACGATAATTATCGCAGCTATCTTGCTTCTTTTTTCAAAAGAATGCGAGAAGAAAAGAAATTATCGTTAGAAGATGCAGCAAAACTGTGCAGTATCAACAAGGATACAATACGAAAAATAGAATGCGGAAATACAACAATGTCAGAACAGAGTCTATTTCTTTTGTGCGAGTCTTATGGTGTATCTCTGTGCGAACCAGAAAGGAAAGAACTGTAGTAATGATACAGAAAGAAAAAATCGGATTAAATTTTCGCTTCGCTCGGATGAAAGCGGACATCACGATAGAGGATTTTGCCAAAGCTATGGATGATTGGTCCCCTATTATTTCTAATTTTGAGAGAAAAGGGCAGGCTCCGAGTTTTAAAAAATTTATCAAGTGGTGTGATGCTCTTGATGTATCATTAGATAAAATTGTTTATGGAAATGACTATGAAAAGCTATTGCGAATACAGGATATATGTAATTGCTATCGTACACATAAATTTTTCAAATTCTCTTTCGGAAGAAAATTAAAACAAACACGAGAAGAAAAAGGATTGTCGTTACATGATGCCGCTACATTGTGTAACCTAGCAACACAGAAAATAGTTTCTGCGGAAAATGGTGAAAGATTGTCTGAAAAAACATTGTTTAAATTGAGTCAAGGATATGAGGTAGATTTTGATGTATGATTACAACAAAAATACCTTGATCGAAACATATCGCAATAGCAAATCAGTGAGAGAGGCTGCGGCTGTATGTTCTATACCATACAATGTTGCTCACCGTGCACTAGCAAACGCGGGAGAATTAGATGAATTGCTCTCAGATGACAAGCAAAAGGAAATTATTCGCAATTATGCACAGACACAGAATGTGAAACAGACAGCACGACTGTTTCACGTGCCGGTATACACAGTATCTAACGTATTGCGCAGACACGGTATTTCTGTTGAGAGTAATAAAAACACACAAACTTTCGGCAACTCTTTGCCTGGCAGCAGCATATCAGAAATACTATCGCTGTATAGCACCGGTAAGACCGCTTCTGAAATCGCAAAGGAAACTGGATTTGCTTTGCAAACAATACAAAAATATTTACTGCGTGCTGGTTTTGCGGACGCAAAAAAGTCTCGGAAGGTTTTATCTGCTGAGGATGAGTATACTTTGTTAAAACAAATTGCTGATTACTATGAAGCGAATGGTAACGTTGAGAAAACAAAAAAACATTTTTCAGTCGGGCGGCCGACTGTACACAAAGCATGTAAACAATTCGGCGTACCATTAAAAAAGAGACATCGGCGCATGACAGAAGAACGTAAACAGCGGTACTTACAAATAGCAGAAACGTATTCTCAAGTGCGGAACACAGAAAAAACTGCTGCAATCTGTGACTGTAATATCGAAACGGTATATGCCGCATGTACATATTATCATGTCGAAGTACATAAACGCAAAAAATTACATCAAGGAAATGCGGTCCGCGTATTGTCTGCGGAAGCGTGCATCTTAACGGATTGGAAGTCTGTTGTTGACCTTGCACAAACACAAGAACAGATTGCACGATTTGCATACGGAGTAGCGTGCGATTTGACACAAAGCTATACTTTGCTGAGTACAGACACGAAGTGTAGTCTAATCGGACAGTATGATGGTTCTGGCAACTTGACGAGTGCAGTATACTTAGTGCAAAATTTTGGTTTAGCATTGCTGAAGTAGTGACGAGTACAAAAGAAAGGAGATTTCTTTAAGTAACTAAAAACATTGACATTAGTGATTAAATGTGTTATAATATACTCATGGAGGATATTATAATGAACACTTCTAATATCACTAACTATAAGCCAAAAGATTTTGCTGAATTATTAGGTGTTTCTGTCAAGACGTTACAACGTTGGGATAGAGAAGGAATTCTAAAAGCAAATCGAACTCCAACTAATAGGCGTTATTACACTTACGACCAATATCTTCAATTTAAGGGTATAAACATAGAAAACGATAATCGCCAAACTGTTATTTATGCCAGAGTATCTACAAGAAATCAAAAAGATAATTTGCAAAACCAAGTAGCTTTTTTACGACAGTTTTGCAATGCTAAAGGTATTATTGTAGATCAATGTATTGAGGATTACGGAAGTGGTCTTAATTACAATCGTAAGAAGTGGAATCAATTATTAGATGAAGTCATGGAACAAAAAATTAAAACCATCATAGTCACACACAAAGATAGATTTATCAGATTTGGTTATGATTGGTTTGAAAAATTCTGTATGAAGTTCAATACAGCCATAGTGGTAGTGAACAACGAAGACCTATCACCGCAAGAAGAACTAGTACAGGATATTGTATCCATACTCCACGTTTTCTCTTGTAGATTGTATGGACTTCGTAAGTACAAAAAACAAATAGAAGGAGATGAGGAAATTGCTAAAGTGCTTCAAGACAGAAATAAACCCGACAGATGAACAGAAAGTCAGAATCAACAAAACTATTGGTACTTGCAGATACATCTATAACTTCTATCTTGGATACAACAAAGAGCTGCATAATAAAGGCGAAAAGTTTATGACTGGAAAAAGCTTTAGCGTGTGGCTCAATAATGAATATATTCCTAATAATCCTGATAAAGTATGGATCAAAGAAGTATCTTCAAAAGCCGTAAAGAAGTCTATTGAAGATGGTTGCACTGCTTTTATAAGATTTTTTAAACATCAGAGTGCTTTTCCTAATTTCAAAAAGAAAGGCAAATCAGATGTAAAAATGTATTTTGTAAGGGGTAATCCAAAGGGTTTAGCTTGCGAGAGACATAGAATAAAAATACCGACTTTAGGTTGGGTACGCATTAAAGAAAAAGGTTACATCCCCACAACTAAAGATGGATGGAAGATAAAAAGCGGTACCGTATCCATTAAAGCAGGTAGATACTATGTATCTGTTCTTGTGGAAATTCCAGACATAAATATTGCTAACAACAGTAATAATGGTATTGGAATAGACTTAGGCTTGAAGGATTTGGCAGTTGTTTCTGACGGTAAGATATATAAAAACATCAATAAGTCAGCAAGAGCCAAGAAATTAGAAAAGAAATTGTGTAGAGAACAAAGATGTCTCTCACGTAAGTATGAGAATTTAAAGAAAGGAGAGTCCACTCAGAAAAATATACAAAAACAAAAGCTTAAGGTACAGAAACTTTATCATAAGATAGACAATATCCGTACTGATTATATCAATAAGACAATAGCTGAGATAGTGAAAATCAAGCCATCTTATATAGCTATTGAAGATTTGAATGTATCAGGAATGATGAAGAACAGACATCTTTCAAAAGCTGTTGCATCGCAGAAGTTTTATGAATTTAGAACCAAGTTAAAAGCTAAATGTGATGCTAATGGTATTGAGTTAAGAGTTGTAGACAGATGGTATCCATCATCTAAGATGTGTCACTGCTGCGGTGCTATCAAGAAAGATTTAAAACTTTCAGATAGAATGTATCGTTGTGATTGTGGCTATATCGAAGATAGAGATTTCAATGCAAGTCTTAATCTTAGAGATGCTGTAACTTACGAAGTTGCATAATCAAGCAAACGTAAGTATGTACCGAAGGCTATTTCGGAAATTCACGACTGTGGAGTGTACAAGAACCTGTGAGTAGCGTATTACTTGTAATCGCCAAAGCATACACGTTGAAGCAGTAAGAAGTATCCGTGAGGACTTCAATTTCTCGATGTGTTTGAGTATGTTTAAATACATTTTGAGTGGCAGATGTTAACATGTACGCATTAGACTGTGAGAAAAAGTATGACGATATGGGTGTGCGGTGGAATGTCTGCGACACAATCTTGAATTGCGGAAAGGAATTGCAAAGACTTGGTATGGGCCTCAACGATTCTATAGATTACGGTGCGGAATTATTCTGCGTTGCACGATGGCGTAAATACCGTGCTGTTTATAAAGTAGACAACACGGTATCTCAAGAGTTGTTTGAACAGGCGAAAGAGATGAAAAGTGATGCTCAACTGCCGGTAGAACTACTCAAAAATCTTCCGTATCACTGCATTGCCGTGCAGGTTCCATCAATAGAACACGTTATTCGTGTAAACAAAGGGGAAGAAAAGCATTTCTTTTCCGGTAATTTTTTCATCACAATTGAGCAGGATGATTTATTTAAATGTTCTCCTGTTGCTGATACATTCTTTTTCACGATCTGGGATAGTAAGGATGAAAAACAACCTGCGTTTTTTATTCCCCTAAAAGAGGGTGCTGTTATACAAGACGTGATAGATGCCCTGATTGATCTTTGCAACGAGTCGAGAAAAGCAAGCGGAGAAACCAAATTACAAAACAGCATTCTGTCTACAGAGGTTGTTTTCCCACTGTATGCTGCACAAATCATATTGTATTTGCAATCGGTTGGATCTGATATTGTCAGTGTTCCTACTCCCAAAACGCGCAAAACAACAGGTAAAAAATCTCAAAAGCCTGCAAAAGTGCGGCGTGTAGGATACCGGATCGGTGCGACTTTGCGCCAACAAAAGAAGGTATACGAGAACAGCAATACAAATACAAACTCTGCATCACACAGACGCTCACCGATTGCACATATCCGGAGAGGGCATTTCCAAGGTTTTTGGACTGGTCCGCGAGACAGCAAGAAACGGAAGCTGGTTGTAAAATGGGTTGCTCCAACCTATGTACGAGGACAACAAGGAGCCGATACGACTACCGTATTCGCTGTAAAGTAGAACAACTTAACAGGAAAAGAAACAGAGGTGCACCGCCTCTGTTTCTTTTATTCGGAGGAAATTATGATAACAAAAAACAAAAAAGGAAATTCTTTGATAAGCGTGAAAGAAGCCAAGCGTTTGGCAAACATTAAGTCAAAAAAGATGCACGAACTAACACTGGCAATGGTGTACAATGTACTGTTAGACAAGTTTGGATTCGATCAGAAACAGTTGCAGGATTTGTATTTGGCAGTCGCTAAACTGTCATTAGAGATACAAGAACATCGTATTAAACCGCAGGATTTGCTGGATATGTTAGCAGCAGAATATAGTATTGATTTAGAGAAAGAATATCATGACGGCATGTTGTGGAGAAAGTGAGGAATTAAAATGGCAAAGTATATCACATATGGCATTACAAAAGAGAAATTTTCAAAAGAAAAATTCTATAAAGAAATTCACCAGACGTTACCATGCAAACCTTTGTACGGACTATGGGGAAGTCGAGTAGACGCGGAATACGGTTGGAAGGATTGGTGTGCTGATTCTGGTTTTAGAGAGTGCAGCGATGTCAATAAGATGAAGTTTGTGCTTACGAAGGATTCTAAGATTCTGGAAGTACATAGAGAGGTAGATATACTGCCGTACATTGTTTCCCGCTTGCCACAGTTCGATTATAGCCCTTTCCAAAGACTCGAAAACAGAAGCACAAGTATCATGGACACAATAAATTTTGATAAGCTGGAAGACGAAGGATATGACGGATTGGAGTTATTTATCTCGGATGATTACCTGCGCCTGCACAACGGAGTATTCAATACATGGGACTGTGATTCTATTGTGGTGTGGAATTTTGATGCAATTAAAATAATAGATTGAGAGAGGAAGTGTTTATATGCGTAAGGTATCATTAAATAAGAGAATATCTTTGTACCAGAAGCAAGTTATTAGGACGGCAGCAGAGCTTTCGGAGTTTAGAGAATGGCTCGTGGCAATGAGAAAGGATACTGACATTCTCTCATTGCTGGAAGACGATATTCTGTACTGTTTAAAACTTGGTGAAAAAAGTTTTGCGATTGTCTACGATGATGATTTTGAGTGTGATGACGAAGGACGAATTGGATATGTTCGTGTATCGACCGATACGCAGCAGGAAAAATCGACTGCTGTATTGTCTCAGGCTGAGGGAATTAAGAAGTATTGTCAGTTTAAAGACTATACATTAAAAGCTCTGGTGTTTGACCTGAATATTTCAGGTGATAACCGCGAGCTTTTAAAGGTAGAAATTGTAAAGGCAACTTCTGGTGTCGAAATGTTTAGAAACATTCGACCCGGGTTATACTATGTATTAACAAATCTGAACAAGTACAACAAGGTCTTGAGCATTGATCCTTCTCGTCTATGGAGAGACAATGATGTGACAGGTTCAATGATTCGTATTTTGATTGAGATTAAAAATGGAGACTTTGAATTTGTTAACAATCCAGCGTTGACACTATACGCAACAGACAACGCAATGATTCTGCAAAACCAGATCAATTACGTGATTGCAGATTACGAGCGCAGAACAAACAACGCGAGAATCCAGACTGGCAGAAAGAATGCTGCTCTTGCTGGTAAATGCGGTATGAATAGCTGCCGATTTGGCTATCGCCCAAATAAAAATGGTTATAAGGAAGTAAACAAACAAGAAGCTGAAATTGTAGAACTTGCTTATGAGATTTGGAAACAGTACAAAAAGCCCGGTAAAACAGCGGAACTTTTGAATCGTATGGGAAAATTGCGCAGGGGAAAAGAATGGAAACCATATCAGATCAGTGATCTGGTAAGTCCTGCTGCACAGCAGTGCTATGCCGGTTATTTATCTTACGGAAATGAGAAGACATGGCATGAGGAATTGGTTATTATTCCTGAAGGTAGTCTGTCTTCTTTGTAATGTTTTCAGCTTGCACAAATTTTGGAAATGATGTATAATACTCTCAACAAAGATTTCACAGTAGAGCGGATATAGTTTTAATAACACAGTGCGGAACACGGTCGGTTTAGGATTGTTTTCCAGCTTGTTCGCTGGGGAGGAGTTTGTATGAAAGATCCGAGAAAATTGCAAGACATATTGCAAATGCACGCATTAAATGACAAAGTACAACGGGTAATCCAAAGCAAGCTGGTAGATACAGGTTTGATTTCCCGTAACGAGTTTGTTGACGCTTTCCGTGGTAACATTTTGGTTGAGCAACAGAATCCGGCTGTGCTGGCTGCGGTTTACACAACGATGTATGAAACGTTCCCAGAGGAATGTTTCCCGAATCCAAATGAATTATTCGAACAGAAGGAATTAGATGCTAGGTTTCTTTTAAAAAAGGAAGCCGATCAGTTTGCTTCTTTCCCGTTTGTGTTCAAAGACGTAGTGAAACTAAGCAGCAAACAAGAATTTGTTTTTGAACTGACGTATCAACAGCTCTCACAAATGTCTCAGCATCATCTGATAAAGATCAAGCCGGATATGCAGAGAGAATCTGTTATTGTCAAAGTCGGCAATGTCAGTGTTCCGTGTGTTTCTTTTGATTCAAATAAAGCAAAGGAAATTACAGATAGTATTTTAGCAAACAAACAGTTCGTAACAACAGTACGATTTCATCTTTTGCCAGATCCGACTGATCGAAACGGCTCCTTTGCTTATGACGCAGAGCACAAGGAATTAACAGTAAAAAAGGGAATGCTTGTAAACATAGATGGTAATCATCGTGTGAACGCTATTCTGGATGCACTGTATTACAATCCTTCTTTGACTGGCTGTGTTGTGGTGTTATTTACAATCGGAGACGCGCAGATTGCAAGGGATATTATCATACAGGAAGAAAAGAGAACTCCAATAGACCAAGACCATGTTGCGTCTATGAGAAATATTGCCGCAAATGAAATCATTGAGGAAATCAAAAATGATCCTTCTTTTTATGGTGATTGGGGATTCTCAAAAACTGAGCAGCAATATGTTGCCGGTACCGGAGTCTTTATTGAGAGTGTTTTTGCAGATGCTCTTATGAAGGAGTTTAATATTGGAACAAGAATCACATCGAAGAACAAACGGCAGCTTGTACAATATTTGCTTGAGGTATTGAAAGCATATCAGATATTTGTTGAGCAGACGTATATTGACTACTACCATCAATATGCACAGCATTTGAACAGGCTGATGGTTCGACCGCAGTTTGTGTACGGATTATTTTATGTTGCAAACAAGATTGTCTCAGAAGATGATTGGGAAGATTTGCTGGAACGCACTGTTCAGAACATCAACTACGAGACAAATACACGAGCTGTGTGGTTTGATTACGAGAGTATATGTCGAGATCGCTTTAGAAAAGCATATGAAAAAGCAAAGGAAGGAACGCCATGACGTTATGGTATCACGAAGATATTAAGAAACAGTTTATGGAATCTTTAGATAAAGAGTCCGAGCGTTTATTTGCAATCGCTTTATTTAATGGCGTTGCAAGCCTTGAGTACAAATACGATTGTGATCTCTGTGACTTTTCCAAGAGCATGTTGATTGCAACCTTTAACACGTTGGAATGGAATAATTACTCAACTTTTATTGTATACAGATGTGCTTTGAAGTCGTACACAGATTGGTGTATCAAGTGTAAAATATCTACTGTAGACAGTCCGGCAGCAGCAAGTTTTGAGTTCGACAGCTTGATTACAGCCGCAGACTACTCGTCAAAATATTTTCACTCAGAAGAATCCTTTCTTGAGTGTGTCAAGATTGTTACGCAAGATGCAGGGTTTTATGTTATGCCAATCGCGTATCTGTGTTTTGCGTGGTTAGGATTTGATCGAAAGCAAATTGCTCTGATAAAAAAAGAAGCAGTTGATTTTGAAGCAAGAACTGTAACTTTGGATGGAGTTTATACTGCAACAAATGTTTCTGATGGAATACTGTCTTATTTAAAGATGGCTATTGACCAGACCGAATACGATCCTGTGGGTGCTACAATTTTTCCTGAGCAAAAAGCTATTGTATTAGCGGAAAGTCCGTACATTTTGCGCAGGACAAATCAAGTTGCAGAGTGCGAACCTACGCCTGTAACAAGTGCTACTTTGGACAACATGTATCAAAAAATATTGAGAGCAAAGGAGTGCTTAAAAGGATACGATGCTCCGATCATGTTTGCGCGGCAGAAAAGCCTGTCTTATAAAGACGTTATGTTCGCGGGCAGAGCGTGCAAGCTGAGACAATGGGAAGAAAAGCATGAGGAAGCCACGATAAAAAACAGACATTCGTGGGCGAAGGCATTGAATCTTTGGGATAACAAGAGACAATTAGCAAAATACAAAGCATATTCTTTCTTCCAGACGTACCAAATTTGGAAGAAAGAAAACCAAAACGATATAACTTGGAAGTAAGAAAGTGATGCGCGGTGGGAATCTACTACAAAGTGAACATTTGTCAAAAGCTGAGAGAAGCGGGATATACTTCTTATGGTTTGCAAAAAGATGGTATCCTAAGCACTACTATGTGGACTAGATTAGCCCATCGCAAATCTATTTCGTGGCGCACACTAGACAAGATTTGTGCTTTATTGGAAATGCAACCCGGAGAAATCATCGGCTACGAGCACGAAAACAAAGTTTGTACGATTCTCCAAGTGCAACCGGGAGAGCTGTTCGGATATAGAGAGGATGAAGGAAAATGATTCGGTATAAGTAAATATTTGCGATGAATTGAAAAAAGCCGGATACACTTCATACAAATTGCGTAAAGAAAACATAATGGGTTCCACGGTGTGGGGAAAACTGCATCGACAAGAACCTGTTTCGCTAAAAGTATTGGGCACAGTGTGTGGTTTGTTGAATAAACAGCCAGAAGATCTGATCGAATTTGTAAATGGGTGAATGTTATGGGAATCTATTATAAACAAGACATCTGCGAACTGTTGCGTAAAGTAGGGTATACATCGTATACCCTACACATGAAAGGAATTTTGAGCTATTCTGAATGGACAAAAATGGAAAAGCACAAGTTGATTACTTGGAACACATTAGACAGGATTTGTACGCTTCTTCAAGTACAACCAGACGATCTGATTGGATATAGAGAGGATGAAAAAGATGATTCGCTATAAGACAAATATCTGCGTTCTTTTGAAGGAAGAAGCGGGATATAGCTCGTATAGATTAAAAAAAGAGAAAAAAATGAGTTCCGCTACATGGTATAAATTAAGTAAAGGTGAGCCTGTTTCTTTAAAGGTTATCGAAAATCTTTGTCATCTCCTACATAAGCAGCCGGGAGACTTAATCGAATTCGTAAATGGATAACGTAAACAAGAGGAATTTCAAAAAAATTTTTGAAATTCCTCTTGACTTTACCTTGTTAGATGTGTATAATATTGTTTGTAAGGTAAATAGTATTCACAAAATAATAATTCAATTGTTCGCAGATATAGTTTATTGGTAGAACTCCGGCTTCCCAAGCCGGAAAGACGGGTTCGATTCCCGTTGTCTGCTCCATAAAATCAGAGTTTTATATATCATTTTTTCCTTTCTCCCATTTCAAACGATGTAAAAACTCTTGGTTTTGAGCCATACTCCCTGTGGCGGCTATAACAACACAGGGTTCTATTCGGGAAAGTTAAGGTCATCCCTTTTGCTTTCCGCCACAGACGGTCTAACAGCGACCATACAATTAAATAACCCGTTGTGTTTCCGTCACAACGGGACATGGGAAGGTATCCAAACAGTCAAGGAACTAATATCCGCGTATTAGAGTATTAACAATGTAGGTGCAAATCCTACCCTTCCCTTTAATCTTCTCTGCACAGATGCACTTTTCTTCTCCGTTTTTATTTGTGATTGTGATTTTTTGCAGGCCATGTTCGTCTTTCGTGTGCATCTGTGGTATATCTGCCAGCTTCGGCTGGCAGATATAATAAAAGATCGGCTAATAGTATTAACAATAACATGGAACAGTAGCCAAGTGGTTAAGGCATCGGACTTTGACTCCGACATTCGCAGGTTCGACCCCTGCCTGTTCTGCCATAATGAAATCTAACCCTCTATGAGGGCTAAATTCTTTGTAAAGGAAGTTAGTAAGATCGACCAGCAAGGATTTTTAAGTCTGTATCATACAGACATTTCGGACAGAATCAAGAAGAAGAATGGCATGGATTATCTTTCTTGGGCTTCTGCTTGGGCAGAACTTAAAAAAGCTGATCCGGACGCTACGTTTGAAGTCCATCGCAACGAAGATGGAAGATTCTGGTTTGATTCTCCGGGGCACGGAGCATGGACGGAAGTTTCAACTACTGCTTTTGGAAAAACATATACAGCAATTCTGCCGGTTATGGATTTTAAAAACAAGGCCATTCCGGAAGATAAAGTAGATGTCATGGAAGCTAACAAGTGTATGCAGCGTTGCTTTGCAAAGTCTGCCGCATATCACGGCATCGGTTTGAAACTGTATGAAGGCGAAGATAATATGCCGGGAATGGCAGCAAAAAAACGTAAAGCTGCCAAAGCCAATCAGTCGGCATATACAGAATCAGTATCTCCGGAATTAAAAGCCAAACACAAAGAGATTGCAGATTTGTGCCGGAAGATTAACCAGAGTGGTATCGCAAGAGAAAAGATCTTTGATGTTGTAAGAGAATATAACAACGGAGATCGCAACCAGAATACAATCAAAACAATTGAAAATTGCGAGAAAGTATTAGCTGCTTTGAACCAGTTGAAGGAAGGAAATAATTAAATGGCGTTATGGTGTGAAAATACATATTTATCCGTGTGGAAAGTAGAGACTGACGGCGATAAAGTTTACGCCAGATTTTCTTCATCTTCGAAAAACAAAGAAGGAAACTACGAAAATGATTTTTCAGCCCGCGCACTTGTCGTAGGACAAGCTAAAAAAACATTGGCAACTTCCTTTGACTTTGCTAAAAACGGCAATAAGCCATTGTTTGTAAAAGCAAAAGTAAAAATTACGAACAATTATGATAAAGAGAAGAACCAGATGTTTTGGAATGTGGTTATGATTCAGGCAGAAAATTTTTCGCGTACCAGCGAATCAGAGAACGATGAAGACGTTTCAGAAAACGATGATGCTCCGTGGTAATTCTTCCAACAGGGAAGGAAAACTACGAAGATTTTCTTAGGAGATTTAATTTTTCGTTTTCCAGTGTGAATAGTTTTAACAATTGTCCAAGATGTTTTTGGCTGACATATTTGCAGAAACCAAAGCTGGACCGCGAAGAAAATGCATTTGCCCAGTGGGGAACTTTTATGCACTCACTCTATGAAAGATTCTATCGTGGGCAATTAGATTTCTTTGACGTGTGCGAAGAATACGACAGCAAATACAACAACCAGATTACATTAGCTTTCCCGAAGAATCGCTGGGTTGATTTAGGTAAAAAGTATTATGAGTCTGGTTTAGAAGCTCTGGAATCTTTTGTAGATCTTCCTGAAAATATTGAACTGGTCGGAACGGAAATTAAAGTACAACTAAAAATTGATGGAATTGCTTTTGTTGGATTTATCGACATGGTTTTACGAAACAAAGATACACAAGATCTGATTGTTGTAGATCATAAGTCCAAGTCTAAATTCACATCAAAACAAGAGCAGAAGGAATATGCTCGTCAGTTATACTTATATTCTCTGGCGGTAAAAGAAAAGTTTGGAACATATCCATCAAAGTTAGTTTTTAATATGTTCCGTGCTGGACAGATTGTTGAAATAGATTTTTCTGAATCTGATTTACAAGAAGCAATTGATTGGTTTACAGAAACAGTAGGTCAGATTTTTTTGGAAACATCTTGGCAGGACAAGATTGCTACGGAATACAAAAATAAAGACTTAAAATTGGCTGCTTTTAAAAAGCAGGACTTTTTCTGCAACGAATTATGCAGCATGAGGAAGTATTGTCAAAGATCAAAGGATTTCAAGAAGGACGGATAAATTGATCGTAGATAAAAAGACAATTCAAAGAGCAAAGCAAAAACTTGGAGACAGAAATGCTATGCTGATCGCAGAAATTCTGGGAGTAGAGCAGTTTGATTCTCGGAATTTAAAAGGGTTGTGTCCTTTTCACGCAGAGGATACTCCTTCTTTTATCTACGATAAAAAAGGCTATTACATGCACTGCTTTGGCTGCGGCAAATCGGTGGATATAATTGAAGCGTATATGAGCACTGGTCATACATTTTTAGAAGCTGTACAGTTTCTTTTTGACCATGCTCGTATACGATATAATTTTGGAGAGCTTGGTGTTAAAACACGCAGGGCTTATAAGTATCCGAAACTTGAACCTTTAAGTGATAAGACAAAAGTATATGAGTATCTGAGCAAGCGTAAAATTTCCCCGAAGACTGCTGATTACTTAGACATTCGGCAAGACGCAGAAGGGAATTGTGTATTCAACTATTACGATACAAACGATGTATTAACGATGGTAAAATACCGACCCTCTCACCGCGTGGATAAGTCGAAGAAAGAGATTAAAAATTGGTGTCAAAAGAACGCTGATACGACTCCACTTTTGTTTAACATGAACAGAGTCAATACTACAATGCCACTCCTTATTACAGAAGGAGAACTCGATTGTGCAGCAGCAATTGAAGCCGGTTATTTAAACACAGTTTCCGTCCCTCTGGGAGCCAACAATTATCATTGGCTGGAAGAAAACTGGAATTGGTTAGAAGAATTCGATTCCATTATTCTGTGCTCAGACAATGACGAAGCTGGAAACAAAATGCGCAAAGAAGTTTCAACGCGACTTGGCACGTGGAGAACACGGTTTGTTGAACTGCCTTTAAGTGTACAGGATAAACCAATTAAAGATCTAAATGAGCTGCTGTATTATGGCGGTCCAGAGCAAGTTTTGGATGTTGTGTTAAATGCAAAAGAGAATCCTGTGGATACGGTAATCAATTTTGCAGATATTCAAGCCGTGGATTTAGCTGATATGGATGGCATTCAGACAGGGTTCCAAGAATTAGACAAGGCTTTATTTAAGCTGTTTTACGGTACACTGACCATCGTAACCGGCATCAACGGTTCCGGTAAATCATCTTTTTTATCTCAGTTGGTTTGCAATTCTTTGGAGCAAGGATGTAATGTTTTTCAGTATTCCGGAGAGTTGCCAGCATTCCAGCAAAAGACATGGCTGAATCACATCTTAGCCGGAAGATACCATGTAAACAAATACATGGCTGGTAATATTGAGTATTTCAAAGTGAATCCAACTGTACAAAAAGACATTGACGCATGGTGCAACGAACGACTTTTTATTTACAAAGATGGTCAAAGTCACTCTCCACAAGATATGTTGAACACCATGGAAGCTGCTGCACGTAAATACGGATGTAAACTGTTCATCATTGACAACCTAACATCTCTAGCAATGGGCAGCCGAGAGAAGGATCGTTGGGACAATCAAGAGAACTTTGTCAGGCAGTTAATATCATTCGCGGTAAAGTTTCAGGTCGCTCCTATCTTAGTTGTCCACCCTCATAAGATTGAAACCATTCGTAGACTGACGAAGATGGATGTACAGGGTGCTGGCGGTATGATAGATTTAGCACACCGTATTTTGAGTTTGTACCGTGTGCAAGCAGCGGATCGTGAACCAACCGGTAAGAAAAAAAGAATATTAGAAGGTGATGTCGTGTGCGATATTTTAAAAGATCGTATGCGTGGCTATGAAGGACAATCTATTGAGTTCTTCTACGACAAACCTTCTCGCAGATTCTTTACTGATTATGAGGACTTGTATTTTCAATATGGTTGGGACACGGAGAAACATGATAGAGAAGAAGATCCAATCCCTGTTCCGCAGTTAGAAGACCGACCGATTTAAGAGGAAAATTATTTTGATTGTTTATCAAAACTATCATAGACATACACAACACACGAACCCATTGGTTCCGGACAGCGTTGCCACCAATGAACAATATGCTTTAAGAGCAAAAGAATTAGGACACGGCATCTTATCTTCTTGCGAACACGGGTATCAAGGGAGATATATCGAGTGTTATAATCTGGCAAAAAAATATGGATTAAAATTTGTACAGGTTGCAGAAGCATACTGGGTCAAACGCCGTGATCCAGCATTAGCGGACGGAACAAACTGTCATATTATTATTGCTGCGTTAAACGAAGCAGGGCGCAAGCAGATGAATAAGATTTTATCAGAAGCAAACCGCAGCGGATTTTACCGCAGAGCAAGGTTGGATTTAGAGTTGCTGCTTTCTTTTGATCCAGATAATGTGATTATTACCTCAGCTTGTATTGCTGGGTGGCGGTATGACGATGCAGAAGAAATCATGCTGACGTTATTTGAGCATTTCGGAAATCATTTTTATCTGGAAGTCCAAGCACACAACACGGAATCTCAGCGTGAACTCAATAGTCGAATCAAAAGGATGCACAATAAGTATAAGATCCCTTTGATATACGGGTGCGATTCTCATTATATCCATGAGGAAGATACCCAAGAACGTACAGATTTTTTGTATTCGAAAGAGATCGAGTATCCGGATGAAGAAGGTTGGTACTTAGATTATCCAGATGGAGATACTGTGTACAAGCGTTTTGTAGAGCAAGGAGTTTTATCTCATGACGAAATCATGGAAGCTCTTGGCAACACAAACGTATTTTTGCAAGTAGAAGATTATCATAGTGATATTTTTAATCAAGAGATCAAGTTGCCAACCTTGTATCCTAACTTGACACAAGAACAAAAAGATAAAAAATATCAAAGTCTTGTCTGGAAATGTTGGGAAGATTACAAAAAACAGGTTCCGATTTATCTGTACTCTACATACGAAAAGGAAATCAAACGAGAAATCGACATCGTAATAGAGTCTCACATGGCAGACTACTTTATCTTGAACTATTATATTATCAAAAGAGGTAAAGAACTTGGCGGTGTAATTACATCAACTGGGCGAGGCAGTGCCGTTTCATTTATTACAAATCGTCTGCTGGGATTTACCGAGGTAGATCGTATTACTGCTCACGTTGAAATGTATCCGGAAAGATTTATGTCTGCGACCAGAATTTTGGAGACTGGCAGCTTGCCGGATATAGATTTCAATCTCGGCACAATTGAGCCGTTTGCTCAAGCGCAAAAAGAAATCTTAGGTGATGACCACGCTTATCCGATGATTGCCCTTGGCACCATGAAAACATCCGCATCATGGAAATTGTTTGCAAAAGCATGTGATATTCCGTTCGAAACAGCGAACGCGGTATCAGAACAATTGAAGAAGTATGATCGTGCTTTGAAGTATAGTGATGATGACGAAAAAGATAATATATCTATCTATGATTTTGTGGATAATCACTATATAAATCTCGTAAAAGAGAGCGAAAAATACAATAAAACTGTAGTTTCATGGAGCATCGCTCCGTCTGCATATTTGTTGTATCAAGGCAGTATCGAAGAAGAAATTGGACTTGTTCGCATCAAAGATAAAATGTGTTGTTTGATGGACGGTCACTGGGCAGAGGACAACCGATTTTTAAAGAACGATCTTTTGAAGGTTGTTGTTGTTGACTTGATAGATCAGGTTTTCAAAGAGATTGGGAAACCCAGATTATCAGTAGATGAACTGTTGCAAACATGTGTTCCGACAGACAAAGCATGGAATGTATATGCTACTGCGTGTACCATGGGTGTCAATCAGGTAGAGCAATCGGGTACTGCTGGGAGAGTAGCTAAGTTCAAACCAACAAACATCGCAGAGCTGTGTGCTTTTGTAGCTGCGATTCGTCCGGGATTTAAGTCGATGTACAAAAAGTTTGAATCTCGAGAACCTTTTTCATATAACATTCCATCTTTCGATAAGCTGATTCAGACAAAGTGGATGCCAAATTCTTTTGTTTTGTATCAGGAACATATCATGCGCACACTGAACTATGCAGGTATTGTCATGTCAGAATGTTACGCTGCTATTAAAAACATTTCCAAAAAGCGTGTAGAAAAAGTCTTGGTGTTAAAAGAACAATTCACACGCGGGTTTGCTCAAGCCTTAACAGAGAAGGAATCTATGTTGCCGGATACCGCACGCAGCGTAGCTGATAAGGTCTGGCAGATCGTAGAAGACAACTCTGGCTATGGGTTTAACGCAAGTCATGCGTATTGCGTCGCCTTAGACAGCTTGTATTGTGCATATCTAAAAAGCCATTATCCGACAGAATTCTATGGTGTATACATCAGACTGATGACGGATGCTGGTAAAAAAGAGAAAGTACAGGCTGCGCAAGGAGAAGCTGAGTCTTATTATAGAATCAAATTTCCACCATTTAGATTCGGTCAGGATAACTCGCAGATCGCAATTGATGCTGAAAACAAATCTATTTACAAATCGTTGTCATCTATTAAAGGCTTTAACAAGCAGGCAGGATTGGTTTTAGCAGCGGTCAGAGATAATCAGTATAACTATCTATCCGACTTACTGATAGAATTACGTCCTCATAAAATTACATCGACCGTAACAAAATTGTTGTGTAAGATAGACTACTTCGAGCAATTTGGCAATCAAAGAGAAGTGTCTTCTATTATAGACATGGCGGAATATTTTGATTATGGTCTCAAAAATAGTGTTCGTGAATCTGTAATCACGGGCACTTACTGGGAAGACAGTATCAAAAAACATTCTACAAACATTGGCAAAAAGGGAAATATTTTAAAGACTTATACAATTCAGGATTGCTTGGCTGTTATTCATGATGCAGAAGACGTTATCAAAAATGCACATTTGACAGATGTAGACTTAAAGGTTAAGATTCAAAATCAAAATGATGTGCTGGGCTATATCAGCACACAGACAAATAGAGAAGAAGATCGCCGGTTACTTATTGTTTTAGATGTGCGAAAGCTGATAAGTAAGACTGATAATCGCCCTTGGGGATATGCCATTGAGACTCAATCCGTTGGTTCTGGGAAACATGGTCGCATGACTATAAAAGCAAATGATTATGACGAGCAGCCAATCAGTAAAAGCGATATTATATACGCTGACAACGTATACAAAAACAGGTCTGGATATTGGTATTTAAACCAATACACAAAGAAAGGATAATTTATGAGAGATTTTTTTGAGGTAGAAGCAAACGTACAAGATGACTCAGACATTATTGAGCAAGTATTACTCAATATTGCAGAAGGTGTTTGTGATGAAATTCTGAACCTTACAGATGATCGAGATAGTGCAGATGTATTAACGTCATTGGTCATGTATAGATTGCCGCAAGTGCTGGATTCTTTGTACGATGAAGAATTAGGCACACCGGAAGGCGATCTCTCCGACAACCAGTAAGAGGGTTTATCTATCGAGTCCTCTATCGTATAGAGGACTCGATTAAAAGTTTTCACAATTTTTCGAAATAACTATTGACATTAGATGACAGAAATGGTATCATATATACAGTTAAGGGATATGCGATATGCGGCGGTGATGGAAGGGTAGACATCGCGGACTTAAAATCCGCTGCCGAATAAGCGTATGGGTTCGAATCCCATTCGCCGCACCAGTGCTTCTGCACAACATCTCCTCTAACCTTCAAATCCTTATCTAAGCATGTAGACTCCTAATGAGGTTACGCGTTGTTAGGAGTCTACACCTCTCAATTTTTTCACAATATGCACCAATAGCTCAATTGGCAGAGCAGTTGTCTTGTAAACAACAGGTTAAGAGTTCGAGTCTCTTTTGGTGCTACATATGCGTCATTAACTCAGTGGTAGAGTATCTGCCTTTTAAGCAGAGAGTCGCGGGTTCGAATCCCGCATGGCGCACCATGTCAGCGTATTAACGTTGACAGCGATTGTTTGTCATGTAAGTGTTGATAAGTCCTTTCAGTGTAGTATGTCGTGCATTGAACTGCACGACATACTACACAACAACAACAGGCTATGTCTTAACATGCAGTTGATCTTCGGGAATTTGCAAATATGAAAGTCTTCGTAGCGTATAAACACTATGAAGACAAGTCTAATCGCTAATTATTGCTGACGAATCTAAACAGTAGTTCGAACTGTGACTTTGACTTGAGTTTTCACTTTATGATTATTTCTGTTGTATCCGTTGATATTTTGCGAGTGTTTTCGAGGAACGACTGTATGTTAAGACATAGCACAAAAAAGAACTGCTTTACAGCGAATCTTTTCATTCACATGCTTGCATAGCTCAATTGGTAGAGCATCCGGCTCATAACCGGACGGTTTCGGGTTCGAGTCCCCATGTGAGCACCATTCCGGTGCGCTAACGCCGGACAAATACATTTGTAATACGAATGTAGATTGCTCCTTTATTCAATTTTGATATACCGCGCTCTTAACGCTCTTTGCGCGGTATATCAAATATGTTCCTGTGGCGAAAATGGTAAACGCAGCAGTCTCAAACACTGTATCCTCAATAGAGGTTTGTGAGTTCAAATCTCACCGGGAACACCACGGCACTTCTGTGCTAATGCATTTTTCTTCTATTTTTATTTTTTACTCCCGCTTTTAGCGGGACACGGAGAGGTATCGAAGTGGTCATAACGAGGCGGTCCTGAAAACCGTTTGTCCGAAAGGGCACGTGGGTTCAAATCCCACCCTCTCCGCCACTTGATTCATTTTTATTTTTCTATCCCCATTTTGTCTTCGCTGGACGAAACTTCGTCCAGCGAAGGCTCCTCAACAGAAAGGAAATTTCAATGACCGAAGAAAGCATGAATATTCACAAAGCTCTTTGTGAATTAAAGATTTTAGATGATAGAATCCACAACGCAATTAACACTAACAATTTTGTTGTAGCAGTTAACAAAACTGCGAACCAGATTGATGGTGTCTCAATTGAACAGTATGCGGACAATATTAAAGCAGCGAATCAGAAGATTCAGAGTTTGATTGCACGGCGTTCAGCTATTAAAAGAGCTGTCGTTTTATCGAATGCTACAACAGAAATCACGGTTGCTGGAAGAACTATGACTGTTGCAGAAGCGATTGATGAAAGAAACAATGGCATTGCTTTGCGTAAATCATATTTGACGGCTTTGGCAGCAAGTTATCACAGCGCAGATTGCGAATTGGAGCGTAACTCCGGAGAGAATTTGCAAAACAAATGTGAAGCGTATATCCAATCTTTGTTTGGTGTCTCTGATAATGCTGTTAATCCTGATGCTGTTGCAGCGTTAAAGCAGGATTATATGCGCACACATGAGTATATGTTGGTCGATCCGATTGGAGTTCTCAACACTGTAAGTACGCAGCAGGAATACTGCGATAATTTTTTTGCAGAAGTAGATTCTGCGCTGTCAACATCTAATGCGTTGACGGTTATTAACATCAAGTATTAACGGTTACAGCACTTGGCTGCGGCCCGAAAAATCAAAACACTACAATCTAAAATTAGTAATATGTGTACGCATAATAAAACACAAAACTATTACATAATGGTTCATAATTATAAACCACATTCTTTGAACGAAAAGTTTAAGACTCAAAACTCAAAGATTAAATGTTATGTTTCAAAGCTCTTTATTATTAAATTTTACACAGTACAGTTTAAAGAGATGGACAAAATAAACCATACGGGTTGTCCTAAAAGTTTTTTCAAATCTTTGATTAAAGGTTTCGATTTTGTAGTGTATCAGATTTTCCCCAAAGCTGGGTCGTAGCCAATGCTTTCAATATATTAGCCCGTGTAGTTTAGTGGTAAAACAGCCGGTTTATCGCAACATCGCCGCCCCCTGTCTTTAGACATGGGAGATATAAGGTGTAATTCATAAAAAAGGAGATGAATGCAGAAATGGAATACGGCTACAAGTTCCGTATCTATCCCAATATTGCACAAGTGCAACAGATACACCGGACATTTGGATGCTGTCGTTTTGTGTTCAACCACTATCTTGGCCTTCGGAAAGAAACCTACGAGCAGACGGGCGAAACACTGAACTACTCCGCATGCAATAAAGATATGACCGGGCTGAAACAGCAGGAAGAAACCTTGTGGCTCAAGGAAGTGGATGCCACGGCCTTGCAATCCTCCCTCCGGGATCTGGACGATGCCTACAAACATTTCTTTCGGAGGGTCAAAAAAGGTGAGAAACCCGGATATCCAAAATTCAAAAGTAAGCGAAACCATTGGCAAAGCTATAGGAGTAGTTGCTCAAAAAGCAGCATCAAAGTGTTAGAAGGTGCGGTACAGCTTCCCAAGCTAGGTAAGGTAAAATGCCGAATCAGCAAGTCTGTAGAGGGACGTATTCTGTCTGCGACCGTCAGCCAGACCCCAAGTGGAAAATACTTCGTAGCCTTGTGTTGTACAGATGTTGATATAGAGCCGCTGCCATCTACAGGAGCGGCGGTCGGTATAGACATGGGGCTGAAAGCACTTGCAATCACCTCCGATGGCGTGGAGTATCCGAACCATAAGTATTTATCTAAGAGTCAGAAGAAACTTGCAAAGCTCCAACGGCAACTCTCCCGAAAAACAAAGGGGAGTAACCGCTGGGAAAAAGCAAGACTTCGGGTAGCACGACTTTACGAGCACATTACTAACCAACGGCATGATACGCTCCATAAACTGTCCACCGATCTTGTACGGAACTATGATTTGATTGCGATTGAGGATCTGGCTCCGTCTAACATGGTCAAAAACCACAAACTTGCGAGAGCAATCTCCGATGCAGGATGGGGCGAGTTTCGGCGGCAGTTGAAGTACAAGTCAGCATGGTATGGAAAAGAAGTTGTCACAGTGGACAGATTCTTTCCATCCAGCCAGATTTGCTCATCTTGCGGTGTTCAATGGGCGGGAACAAAGGATCTATCTGTGCGAAAGTGGGTCTGCCCGTCATGTGGTGCTTCTCATAACCGAGATATTAACGCTGCAAAGAACATTTTAAACGAAGGATTGCGCCTGCTGGCGTAATCAATACTTACGGTAGGGCGGGACACACCCGGACCTATACGCTCGTGGAGACTGTGTAAGACCCGTCTGTTTGATGGGCTACGGTCAGCGAACCGAGAATCCCCTACTTTAGCTATGGAGAGTGTCAAGGTGTTCAATCCTAGGCGAACCCTCCCCCACGATTTATAGTATTAACAATGAATGCTGTATATTTTACACCAAAAATGATCCGAAAGTTTATTACTGGATCAAGAAAAGTAATTATCGGCACCGATTACCGAGGTGATTATCATGCCGGTAATCTTCCGAAAAGAAAAGAAATTTTATATGTGGCTGAACCTTTTAGAAGAAGGTTCGGTGTGAAAGATGGCTTACAAGTAGAAGACCATGTGCAATATAAAGCAGATAACGAGCTTTTACAAATCAACAAAACAGAGTATCTTACTGATACTTATACAAAATGGCTTCCAGCAAACGCAATGTTAGAACATGAAGCTCGTTTTTTTATTGAGATAGAGTATGTGCAGCATCGCATATTTAAGTCATTAAAGTTATCTGAAATCATTCACGATGGGTCGTATGATTTAGCAAAGACCAATCGTGTTTGGCTGCTGACATTCGGTAGTGTATCTAAAGAGTATATACAGAAATTAGAAGAGCAAAAAAATAAACTGTCTTTTTGGGAGGATATTGATTGAGCAAGACATATAAGTTTGTTTATCAAGGACATCTGGTAGACGAGAACGGAAAACCTTGCGTCCCTGATTGGTGTATACAGGCTTTTAAGGAACATAAGTTATTCTATACTCCATTAGGCGAATTACGTCTTTGGGTAGACGGTAAATCGGATATTCCGATCAAGATTGGTGACACAGTTGTAATTGATTTTCACCATAAAATATATAACACAAGTCGATTTGCAGATGTGACGGAATAGGCAGACGTGCAAGATTTAGGTTCTTGCGTTTGAAACGTGAGGGTTCAAATCCCTTCATCTGCACCATTCAAGTAAATTATAAAAAGGAGGAAGAACGATGAAAGGTTACAAAGGGTTCCACAAAGGTTTAATTTGCCGTGACAAGCAGTACACAGAGAATGCCGTGTTCGAGGAACCAGAAGCGAACATCTGCAAGAGAGGAATGCACTTCTGTAAGAATCCGTTTGATGTGCTAGGTTATTATGACTTTGTATGCGGCAATGGAGAACTCAACGAATTCGCAGAAGTGGAAGCATTGGATGAAGTAAAAACCAATGATGACCGGAAGTTTTGCACCAAGAAGCTGAGAATTGGTACAAAATTATCGCTTGCTGAGTTTATTCAAGTGTGTGCTGAAACAGCAAAAGATTTGAATAACTCAAAAGATTGCGCTGAGATCAGTAGTTCAGAGGATAGCATTCAGGTTGGTGTTATGGGATGTAAGTCCAAGGTTGCTATCACAGGATTTGATTCCAAAGTGGCTTCCACGGGAAATCACTCCGAGGTTACGTTCATGGGAAGATACTCCACGGTAGCCTCCACGGGAAATTACTTTAAGACAGCCTCCACGGGAGAATCTTGTATAATTTGTTGTACAGGAATAAACTCTCGTGCAAAAGCCAAAAAAGGCAGTTGGATTACGTTAGCCGAATGGGAATGGAGCAAAGAAAAAAAAGATTATATTCCTGTTTGCGTAAAAACAGAATACGTTGACGATGAACGTATTCTGGCAGATGTGTTCTATACGATTAAAGATGGAGAGTTTCAGGAGGTGGTTTAGATCGCAATAGTATTTATTCTTATTTGTCTGGCTATCTTTTTTGCTCTTTTGGTGGCGATCAAACTGAGCAGTAAAGTAATTTTCTCTGTAAAAAGAGATCAGCTAAACTTTGAGGAAGAAAAACAAAAGAGAGAAAAAGGAGACTCTAATTCTTGAAGAAGTTAATTATTCCACTGTGTGTTTTTGTCGCGTTAATCGGCGGTATTTATGGCATCAAGCATTTTGTTCGAGTTGATACAGGCAAAGTCGGCGTTGTGTATTCTATGTCAGGTGGTGTACAGGATAAGGTATTAGAACAAGGATACCATTTTGTATCTCCGTTCGAACATGTAAAAGAGTTTACTGTCGGCAATGAACAGCTCATCATGAGTAAAGATTCTCGTGATGGCAGCAAAGACGACGAATCTTTTAAAGTTGCCACTTCTGATAATGCAAGCCTGGCAATCTCATTCCAAATGTCTTATCGTTTCAAACCTGAGACTGTGACGGACACTTACAAGAAGTTCAAAGGTATGGATGGAGAAGACATCGTAGATCAGAGAGTAAAGGCTGTATTAAAGTCTAAAATCTCTGAGGTTACAACAAACTATAGCATGATGGACATCTACTCCGGAGATCGTTCTAAAATCAATGAAGAAATTACAAAGTATCTGAACGACAAGTTTGGTACCGAGTACGGCATTGAAGTGATGGACGCTTCCATTATTGATGTTCATCCGTCTAAGTCTCTGCAAAAGTCTATTGACGCACGTGTACAGGCACAGCAGCAAACCCAGCAAGCACAAGCTGAACAGGAAAAGATCAAAGTAGAAAATGCAACAAAGTTGCTGGAAGCACAGAACGCCGCAGAGATCGAAAAGACCAAGGCCGAAGCAGAAGCATCTGCAAACAGAACAGTCGCAGCGTCAATCACTGATGGTTTGATTCGTATGAAAGAAGCAGAAGCAAGAGAAAAGCATGGTTGGATTACAGTACAGGGAGCGGATACTGTAGTCACGAACGGAGATAGTAATTGATGCAAGTTAAACTAATTGCTTATACGCAAGGTGTCAAGGGGCAAATGCCTCTTGACATCGTGGAAAGATGTGCAAGCGTTTGTTATAACTCCACACCTACAACTACACACAAGATTGCAAAAGGCTGCGCAAAATCCGGGCACATGAGTGTATACGAGCACGTGTCTTTTACATTCATGATTGAAGATGTTTCGCGCGCTTTACTTGCACAGCTTACAAGGCATAGACATGCAGCGTATAGTGTGCAGTCGCAAAGATATTGTGATATGTCTAATTGCAGGTTTGTGATTCCCGACAGCATAGAGAACTTGAAATATGCAGACCCGTATTTTTTAGCATGTTTGGACGAGATAAGAGATACCTATGTGCAACTTACAGAGGACTTTAATGTCCCGAAAGAAGATGCAAGAGCGATATTGCCAAATGCCACACCAACCACTCTTGCATTTACTGTTAACGCTCGTGCGCTTGTGGCAATTTCCGGCCAACGCCTTTGCAATAGAGCACAAAAAGAAATTAGAGAATTATTTCAAAGCATTAAAAAAGAAGTAGCAGTTGTTTGTCCTGAGATTGCTGCTCTTATGTTACCCAAATGTGAACAACACGAGGTTCCGTTTTGTGAAGAATCAAATTGCTGTGGCAAACACAAAAGGTTAACAGAACTCGTAAAGTGAGACGAATTCAATATATCAGCAACAAAATATAATATAATTCACTAGGAGCGTGCTGAAACACGAAAGTAATCAAGAAGAATGGAGAGTTAGAATCTTTTCAGCAAGAGAAGATTGTTAATGCTTGTAAAAAAGCAGCTTCACGAGCTTTAGATTCTATATCGGAACAAGAGTATAACCTAATTTGCGAAAACGTCATAAAAAGAATTATTACAGAATATGGTTCTTTTGATGATTCTATCCATGTCCCCGTTTCACATATGCACGAAGTTGTAGAAAATGTATTATCCGAACTGCATCCTAAAGCCGGAAACGCATATCGTCAGTATAGAAATTACAAGATTGATTTTGTACATATGCTGGATGATGTCTATAAAAAGAGTCAGTCGTTGCAGTATGTTGGAGATGTAAGCAATGCCAATACAGACTCTACAATGGTTTCTACCCAGAGAAGCCTTGTGTATGGCCAACTAAATAAAAACATGTATCGTAAGTTCTTCCTGAATGCAGAAGAAAGACAAGCAGTTGATGACGGGTATATTTACATTCATGATTTAAAAGACCGACTTGACACGATCAATTGTTGTTTATTTGATATGAGCAATGTATTATCCGGTGGTTTTGAAATGGGAAACCAGTGGTATACAGAACCCAAAACATTGGATGTGGCTTTTGATGTGATCTCTGACGTAGCAATGTCAGCAGCATCACAACAGTATGGTGGCTTTACGATTCCGCGAGTAGACGCAATTTTAGCTCCATATGCAGAAAAAAGTTATGATAAATATAGAGCAGAATACATCCAAGCTGTACAAGATTTTAACGTAGAAGCAAACACTTTAGAATTAAAAGCACATGATTATGCGATGCAAAAAGTTCGCAGAGATATGGAGCAAGGTTTCCAATCTTGGGAGTACCGTTTTAATACGGTTGGCAGCTCACGTGGAGATTATCCATTTGTTGCTATTAGCTTTGGCATTGACAGCAGTATTTTTGGACAGCTTGCCACAGAGGTCGCGTTAGAAGTTCGCAAAGAAGGACAGGGTAAAGAGGGACATAAAAGACCAGTTTTATTCCCGAAGTTGACTTTCCTTTACGATGAGAACCTGCATGGACAGGGTAAAGAGCTTGAATATCTGTTTAATAAAGCGTTGGAATGCAGCAGCAAAACCATGTATCCAGACTTCTTATCTCTGACAGGAGAAGGATATATTCCTTCTATGTACAAGAAGTACGGCAAAGTGGTATCTCTCATGGGGTGCAGAGCGTCATTATCTCCATGGTATGAGCGCGGCGGAATGCATCCAGCAGATGAACATGACACACCGGTATTTGAAGGACGTTTTAACCTCGGTGTTATCAGCTTGCACCTACCTATGATTCTGGCAAAAGCAAGAGAAGAACACAAAGATTTTTATGAGGTTTTGACTTATTATCTTGAGATGATTCGCAGTCTGCATCAGAAAACTTTTGAGTATCTCGCAAACAAAAAGGCATCTACCAATCCGCTGGGATATACACAGGGCGGTTTTTATCACGGCACATTGCATCCTGACGAGAAACTTGGAGAATTTTTGCGACCGATGACCATGAGCTACGGCATCACCGCTCTCCAAGAACTGCAAGAACTTTATAACGGAAAGTCTCTTGTAGAAGACGGTCAGTTTGCTTTAGATGTCATGAAGTATATCAATGAATATATTGACAGAATCAAAGAAGAAGATCATATCCTCTATGCTTGCTACGGTTCTCCTGCCGAAAGTCTGTGCGGATTACAAATTCAGCAGTTCCGCAAGAAGTATGGCGTAATCAAAAACGTATCCAGCAGAGAGTACGTTTCCAATTCCTTTCATTGCGGTGTCTGGGAAGATATTACTCCTATTCAAAAGCAAGATTTAGAGGGAAGATTCTGGAATTATTTTAATGGCGGCAAGATTCAGTATTGCCGGTACCCAGTTGATTATAATAGAACAGCTCAAAAAACTTTGATTCGTAGAGCAATGCGAAAAGGTTTTTATGAAGGCTGTAATCTTTCTCTGTCATACTGTGATGACTGCGGCCACCAGCAGCTTGAAATGGATGTTTGTCCCTGCTGCGGTAGTCGTAACATTACACAGATTGACCGTATGAACGGATATATTGGATACACAAAGAGACATGGTAAATCCAGATACAATCAAGCAAAGGTTGTTGAAATCTCGGAACGAAAGAGTATGTGATAGTTTGGCAAATACACAACAAGATAATATTCGTGTACCGTTCGGATATGCTGTGAATTATCATATGGTCCGCACTGACGATATGTTGAACGGAGACGGGCTGAGAGTAGTTCTGTTTTTATCTGGGTGTGAGCATCAATGCAATGGCTGCCATAATCCTGAAACGTGGGATATTAAATCAGGAAGGCCATTGACGATCAGTGTACTTAAAAAGATTTACCAAGAACTCGACAAAGATTATATTTCTGGTATCACTCTTAGTGGTGGTGATCCTTTTCATCCAGCAAACAGAGCGTTTGTTTTGTATCTTTTAAAAGATATTCGCAAGAAATTCCCGACCAAAACCATCTGGATCTACACCGGATATAAGTACGATTTTTTAGTTGATGATAGTTGGTGTCAGGCGATATTATCCTACGCAGACGTTTTGGTTGACGGACGATTTATTTCCAATCTTGCAAGCGTAAATTATCCGTGGGCAGGATCAACAAATCAGAGAGTGATAGACGTAAAGAAAAGTCTGTCGCAAGAAACTGTAATCCTTTATAGTTGAGGTGTGTTTTGTATATTACTGTAAATAATACAACATATTACATTGTTGATATTGTAGCCGAATATGATTGGTTAAACGTCATGTTGACCACTGATGCCAGTCTTGTTGAGACTTATAGACGGTTATGGGCAAATGAATCAACAGAACAGATACTATCTAAATTTCCTGTGTATGTCGTAGCGTGCGATAGACTTTCCGAATTGAGTTCTAGTATTTCTTCTTTTGTCAAATCAGAAGGTTTGTTTGTCCATTCGTGGTACGAAAACGGGGAGCGTTGTAAGTATGATCGTTAATCAATCTGTTATGAATAGATTTCGTAGTTGTCGAAATTTAGATGATGTCCATCGGCTTATGTTTCCTGCAAGTTTTTCACGTTGTACAGAGAGGGAAGCGAGAATAGCAATCTCACAGTTATTTTTGTACAACGGCATTCTAAAAGCATCTGTTATCGAAACTATTATTGGAGCAGCTTTACAACGCAACTATTCTTTTATCAACGTTGTTTCAAACATTTGTATGGAAGATGGTTCTACTATATTGTGTCTGAATTTTTTCGGTACGATGTGGGCGTTTAAATGGAATAACAATACTTTGTTTTTCCCTTGTGAATGTGATCGTGATACAGATATTCAAACCATTCAATTCAAAGCGTGTAAATATTATCAATCAAACCACGTAAGTGAAGACGAACGATAACAAAACAGAAAAGGAAGGATATTTTGGAAAACCAGTTTGATATAAAAATCAAGTATCATACGGATGCTCCGCATGTAAAAGAAAATGCTCAGGGAGATATGTATGATATTTGCGCAGCAGAAACGGTATCGCTCAAGAAAGGTTCATTCTGTTTGATTGATCTTGGTATTTCGATCAAGATGCCGGAGGGTTGTACGTGCTGGATTGTTCCCCGCAGCTCTACTTATAAGAGATACAAAATCATTCAAACAAATTCTGTTGGAGTTATTGACGGTTCTTACTCCGGAAATAATGACATCATTAAGTTTCCAGCACGAGCTGATGAAGATACAGTGATTCACAAAGGTGATTACATCTGTCAGATGTGTGTGACGAAGCGTCCGCCGAGATTGACTTTTACAGAAGTCGATTCTCTTGATGATGTGAATCGCGGAGGGTTTGGTAGCACTGGACGATAAAGCAAAAATTATATTTGATACATATTTGCAGACAAACAAATCATTCGAACTGTTTGCTGGTAAGTACGGTATTACAGATATTTACACAGACAATAACATCAAGCAATTACAACAGGCCATTTATCTCGACTTACGATTAAATAGTAGTCGAACATCGTTTGATGCAGTAGATCGTGACGGAAACTTCTGGGAGTTAAAAAGTTTAAATATCAATAGTAGCAGAAAGGAATTTTCTACGTCTCGACATTTGACGTTAGAGATCCTAGAGCGATACACACAGTGTTTCTGGGCGTTCAGTGTATACAATCAAACTGAGCTGGAAGCAATATATGTAATGCCATCTCATAGCTTGTTTCCGTATTTTTACAAATGGGATGTAGAACTGGAACGTGGCAGATATTTGAATAATCCGAAAATCCCTCTTACATATGTTCAAGAACATGGCATTAAAGTCTATGATCGTATTACAGATATAGTACTCGATCCTATTCTTGCGTTGCAGAACAAGGAGCGAACAAGTTGATTAAAGTTGTTACTGGTTATTGTATTACAGATAAAGACGGTTATATCGTCTTAGTCGGCAGAGAAAAGAAGAAACGCAGAATCGTTACTATCGAAGAGAAAAGTAATGTTCCCGTGTATATTTTCCAATCAAAAAAGCGTGCGGAAACAGCACTTGCTGAAATGAAATCTTTTGATATTAGTTCATCTGCCAACACATATCTGCGGGGAATCTGTCGAATGGATATTCGCAGAAATAAAAACTGTTTAAAAGTTGTACCTTGTACGGTAACTTTTAACTATTAAAGAGGAAACGAATGTATTTAAAAGAAAAGATTTTTGCAGATGAACTGCAACTGATTGAAAACAAAAAGATTCAAGGCTTTGCTACATACATTGTAAATCATTTGCCGGACTATTTTTTTGAAGTTCCGGCATCCAGTACCGGCAAGTATCATTCTGATACTTGCTTAGGTAGTGGCGGCTTGGTTCGGCACACAAAGGCTGCTGTTATGTTCGCAAACAGTTTGATGAACGATACAGAGAACAACTCCGGTTTGAAATCTTTTGACTTTTCTCCAATCGAGCGATCAAAAATTATCACTGCTTTAATTGCTCACGATGGATGGAAGCATGGATTAGAATCCAGCAAGTCAAAATTCACTACTTTCGACCATCCGTTAGTAGCAGCGCGGAAAGTTATCGAACTGTCTAAAGATTATGCAGAACAGTCTGAATGTTATTCACTCGACATGATTGAGATCGGAACATCTATCGCATCGTTGATTGGTTCCCACATGGGAAGATGGAACACAAATTCTCGTAGTAAAGAAGTATTACCAGAACCGAATACAGACGCGGAAAACTTTGTCCATCTGTGTGACTATTTAGCAAGTCGGAGTTTCTTAGATTTTCGGTTTGATAAAAATGGTTGTTCTACTTATCGTCCAGAAAACTTTTGTGTACAGCAAGACATCCATGAAGAAATTGATGCAATCATTTCAGCGGGTAAAGCAGCTATCGAACGTGGCGTATCAGCCCAGCTATTGTACGACACGGTTTATAAACATTCCGGTGTTCGAAATCCAAAAAGAATCAAGGACTCTAAGACCGCCCAGCTTGTAAAAAAGGAGATTGAAAATCTTGTCAGCGAGTAATTTTAATTTCAGCCAGTTAGGTTATATTGTTTTGCTGGTAGGCGAATCTGGCAGTGGCAAAACAACTGTTGCAAATTTCTTTGAAAACAATTGCGGCATGAAGCAAGTAAAGTCATACACAACCAGACCAAAGCGTTTCCCAAAAGAGAACAATCATACATTTGTTAGCGAAAATGAATTTTCAAAATTGAGAAACCTGATCGCATATACAACGTTCGATGGCTACGAATATTGCGCTACGGCGCAGCAAGTTGATGATAGCGATCTCTATGTAATTGATCCGGCTGGTGTAAATTATTTTTACAGCAAATACACCGGAGACAAAATTCCGTTTGTTGTTTATCTGTCGGTGCCAGAAGAAGTTCGCACGGAGCGCATGTTGAAGCGCGGAGACTCTATGGATTCTGTGCAGCGGCGCATCCAAAACGATGACGAGAGTTTTAAATCTGCACACAAGATCGCACATCTAGTAGTCGATGGAACAAAGCCGGTATCAGACATTGTAAAAATAATTTGGGCTGGGGTTCAAAACGATATGTCTAAAGACATAGGTGATTAAGTGTTTTGCGAAATTTGTGGTAAAGAAATACCGCGAAGCCTGTACAGTGGTGCAACACTTTGTTCTTCTGCGTGTTTCAGCGTTTATTTTTGGAAACAAATATGCTCTGAAAAAGAAGAACATCTTATCATTGACGGAGAATGTTATTGTTTAGGGACTCCTGTTTTGTCAACCAAACCAAGCTCAATGCTAGGACATGGTGGCAGACGTTTTACGATTCGCACCTTTGATGGGAAACTAATAGAAACAAATAATTTGTGGTGTAATGGTACAGTACCGCCTGAGTTCAAAGATCAGTTACCAGACAATGCAACGTTTGTGTATTTGACAGATAATGCACCATGCGATTATTGAGGGACATATGGATTACAATATTTATTCACTCAAAACCTTAACTGATAAGCTTGCCGAGTATCGGCAAGCTTATTACAATGATAATAAAAGCCTGATTAGTGATAAAGAATATGATGAGTTATTCGATCTAGTGAAAGATCTGGAAGAAAAACTTCATGTTTCTTTTTCTAATTCTCCGACAAAACAAGTCGGATACAAAGCTGTTTCCAGTCTTAAAAAAGTTAAGCACGACCATCCGATGCTTAGTCTTGACAAAACAAAAAGTATTGATGAATTAGTGCATTTCGTAAACAAAGCTCCTTCGATTCTGATGGCAAAGATGGATGGTTTGACAATTTCTTTGACGTATGAGAAGGGCAGATTAAGTAAAGCGGAAACTCGCGGAGACGGAGAGATCGGAGAGGACGTTCTTCACAATGCAGAAGTCTTTGACAACATTCCTCTTTCGATTCCTCATGATGGCAACTATGTTATTGATGGAGAAGCTATTATTACCGAAGATACTTTTGATGCTATCAATCTAAAAGAATCTACTGCTTATAAAAATGCACGGAATCTGGCATCTGGTTCTGTCCGCCAATTAGATAGCAAGATAGCTGCCAACCGGCACATCAGGTTCATTGCTTGGAAAGTAGTAGAGGGGAGCAAACTAGAATGGTTTTCTTCTCGACTTGATGAAGCGAAAGAATATGGCTTTGAAATTGTAGAAACAAGAGATATTGCCAGTGTGCCAGTCAGTTCTTGGGATTCGCATTCGTTGCAATTCTATATAGACGAGATTACCGCAGCGTGTGCAAACAAAGCATACGGTATTGATGGCATTGTTGCATCTTATGATAACGTTTTATATTCTGAATCGTTAGGATCAACACAGCACCACGTTAATTATCAAATCGCTTTTAAATTCTACGATGAAAACCATGATACTGTTTTACGAGACATTGAATGGAACACAAGTAGAACCGGACAAATCAATCCGGTAGCTATTTTTGATCCGGTACAAATAGATGGAACAACTATATCAAGAGCAACACTGTGTAATGTTGATATAATTAAGACATTACAGTTAGGTATTGGAGATATTATTTCTGTTCGCAAAGCGAATATGATTATTCCACAGATCGTGCGCAACAAAACACGCAGTAACACGTATCAGATACCAGCGCGTTGTCCTGCCTGTGGAGGAAAGGCTACTGTTCAAGACATTTTTTTAGAATGTTTAAATCCGTCCTGTCCGGCAAAACAACAGAATATCATCAGGCATTACGCTTCCAAGCAGGGAATGGATATAGCGGGTTTATCAACAGAACGAATTGACGCGCTATATTCACATGGATATTTAAAATGTGTCAAAGACCTGTATTGTCTAAAAGATATGACAGATAAAATTGTTCCGATCTTAGGACCGAACCTAACTGACACAATTTTGGATAACATCGAACAGAGTAAGACTTGTTCACTCGACAAATTTCTGGTCGCTCTTGGAATACCAAGTGTGGGTAAAGCTACGGCAAAAACGATGGCAGCGCATATTTGGGAACAACATACTTCAAATGATCCTTTATTAGCATGTGAGCTTATTCAAGATTGGGAAGTCTTATCCGATATTGGTACACTTACATCTCGCAAAATCAACAAGTATTTTGAAGATAACAAAGATGATGTCCAAGATTTGTTGGATATGCTGCACATCATTCAACCAGATAAAGCTAATGTAAATTTTTCATTGAATAAAAAATCCTTCTGCATTACCGGTTCCGTGAATAAGTTTAAAAACCGTGCAGAATTATCTGAGTGGATCGAACGCTGCGGTGGTATTGTCGTATCAGGTGTTTCAAATAACACAGATTATCTAGTCAATAATGATGCAGAATCCACAAGTAGTAAAAATAAAAAAGCAAAGAAGTTGAATGTTCCAATTATCAGTGAAAACGAATTGATACAGATGACAAAGGATATATAATACGATGTACGAACTATATGGAAAAACAAAATCCGAAATTCAGACTGCTGGTTGTCAGGCTCAAAAAACTTTAGATGATATTGTATCGTCTTTAGAGATGGTTTCAAAAAGTCTAAGCCTGACCCGCAAAAAAAGTACAAATGCTTATGGTTATACAATTGTTGCAATTCAAAAAACAAAACAGTTAGAAAAAGAGATCGACAACTTAATGTCGATCTCACTAACTCTTGAAGCATTGATGTCAAAATATTACGATGAAGTTGATTATCTGGAAAATTTGGCAGAGCATTCGGAATAACCTTTCTATAATTGAACAAAACTTTTATTTTGTTCAATAAAATATATTTCTAAGACAAAACCCTCCCGGATTTTGGGAGGGTTTTGTTACTATTTTGTAACTGTTTTGTAATCTTTTCTTCTTCTTAATATTCGGCAATCGTTTTTCATCCAAATCAAACTTGACATACGATGCACCACTCTCAATGTCACTCAACAATTCCTCATCGTCACTTCTATGTCCCAACGCATATACTTTGTAGTCTTCCTGTTCACTAATCATTCTGTCTATATAACCAACTGCATCTCCTGTTTTCACACGTAACCCTCCGTTTTATCTTCTCTTAAAACCCTGTCTGTTTGCCAACAAATCTAAACACTTCGCCTGTCGCTTTGTTGATTCCTTTTCCGATAACTTGAACATCTTGATCTTCGAACCTATCACCTTTTTGATGATACTCCGTTGTTTCCGTGTATTCTCCCTGAATATTCCGAACAATAAACTCAACAACTCCCTTGAAATCCTTAATCAATGTTGTAGTCCAAGGGCGAGTAGTATAGTAGTCAAAACTTGGATTATATTTCAAAACCTCATCTAGCAAAAATACAGATACCAAACCTGTATCAGCGCAAAATCTACCAATTTCTTCCTTAGTATCAAGGTTGAACGTTGTACAACCCCAATCACCATACAAAGTATCCCTTGTCATATAATGATTGATACCTAAAGACTCCATATTACTACCGTAGTGCGATCTATCCCAATCACCCTCGTTATCTCTATTGAGAATGTAGCAAGGATCTGTGATAATAATATCTCCATCGAACTCCATTGAGTGTGTGCGTTCATCAAAGCTCTCGAATACGACTTTGTATATTTGTGTCATTGTGCTCATCCTTTCAACAAACTTATTCAAAATATCTGCACTGTTCGTAGCTTACCGAGTCATAGCCTGCTAATTTCCTATCAATCATATTGTCCTCAATATATTCTCTTAGGTCGTACCCACATTCTCGTTCAACAATATCTAGTGCATCATCTAAACTTTCTACCCTCTCAAAGATTCCATTGATACGGATTTTTGCTCTCATAGATCTGACCCCTTGGTATAATCCTGAATATTTCGAATACTCATACTACCCACTCTTCTTTGATATAATCATAACGGACATCTAGTACGATATATAATCTCAGCAAGGTTTCTGGTTTCACTGTGTATCCATCCTGTTCGTAATGCGAAATATCGTAAGGGCATATTCCCGTACGCTTTGCTAATTTATCACGGCTCATATTATGTTCTTTTCTTAACTCGACAAGCCAATTAGTTAACGCAGTCAAAGCCATATCATTTTGCTTTACCTCATCGCATGTTCGAACTAATGCTCTCATTTTTGGCGCAGCGTCAAATTGTGGTGTGATAATATCATTCGGCTCTACACCGATTTCTTTACATAGGTCTGGCAAGATAGAACATCTAATGCTTGTCTTACCGTATTCCCAACTCCGTAAAGTACCCGGTGAAATACCTACATTGCGACACAGTTGTTCACGAGACATAAGTGACGCTGTCCGGTAAAACATCAACCGCAACCCTTGTGCTTCACTTACTGTCATTCCCTTTGTCACGTCATGTTGTTTAAGATATTCTTTGTAGTCGATGGATCTTCTTGCAGCCTTCCAATATCTTTCTGAGTTCATGTTTAACCCCTCATTTTTTAATTAAATAAATATCAAATCCTACATACTGAGAATTTAGGCGAAACACAGTACCTTTCGGAATTTCAGAATGTTTGCGTAAATGCCGTTTTGCGGCACGCAAGCTATGTACATGTTTCATACTTGTACCGAAGGTTATTTTAGGGTTGTCAGATAATGAGTCTCCGTTTTTATATGGAATAAACCAACGATCTACCTCTGGGCTGTAATCTAAATAAACCGTGTGGTCTGGAAAAAATATAGCTGTTTTCAGACCTATAAACCCATATTTCTTCATACTCATAATTTAACACCTCAATAAAATCGTAGTTTTATAAAATACATTTTAATTCATATTAACTATCGAAATACTCTCTTATTGCATTGATTGGAATTTCGTTGTATTGGTATGGAGCATATGCATCAATCCATGGCGATTGTCTATGAGTCAACGATACAAGATCTGTTGCCGAGTAATCTGCAAACTTGTCAATAACTTTATCAATAAGAACTTTATCCTCATCTGCAATGATTGTATCCTCAAATTCAATCCGTTTAGAGTTCCATATATCATTTTCATCGAACATAATATATGATTCTATTGTAGGTATATCTCCACTTCCATACTGCTTATACTCATGGTATGCTTCTGGCACAACAGGCCCGAAAGTCCAAGCTTCAATCTTTTCAGAAAAACATGGAGTATTCTTTTCAACCAAAAATTTAGCCTGTATAAAATACAAAATCTTTTGTAATTTCAAGTCACTTACAATATATTTTTTTCTTCACAATACCATATAATGTATCGTGCTATATCAAGTGCTGAATACATAGAGCTGCCTTTCTCCTTGATCTTATTTTAACTAATTGCCTTTTCTTTCAATTTCCGGATAAAGTATTCCTCATATCTTTTTCTGCGTTCCTGTTTCTTTTTGCTCTCATCAGACTCGATGATGTCATAATCAAAACGAGAAATGTTTCTTCTATTTCTTTTTCTTTTACATTCTCTGGCAGTCATCGTTTAGTCTCCTGTTTACACATCTCAATTTAATTCTTGACCATCTATTCATTGTTTAATCTTTTAAATGCTTCTTGAATTTCTATAGCAGGAACAACATACTATTCTTCAGCAACGCTTCTGTGATTCGTTCTGCATCTTCACAGGATACATAATTTTTCGGATCATAATATGAGGATAAACATTTAAGAATTTCATATGTCGGCTTGTAGTTTCCTTCCGTATCTTTCAAATCAAAGGGTGGACAAATGTTTTTTGACATAAGTTCTTGTAGAACTGTCTCCAATTTTTCCATAAACGGATCTCTAGTGAGTTTCATTTCCCCATCGCTATTAAAATCAATCCCGTCACAAACGTTAAAAAGTTAAATATTAAAATTCCAAAAACAATTCCAGCAGTAATACCAACTAAATACGAAAAGATTACATTAGGAATAAAGGACAGTACGACAGATGCAGTAGTTACCGTTGCGAAAATCAAAGATACGACAGATGCGATCACAATTGTCGCAAACAACAGAATATAAAACAAAGTTGATACTTTCGTTTTTAAACTCACTTTTCGTCTAAATGTATGTTCTTTTTTATTTTTCATTGTTTTCATCTTCCTTCGTAGTTCGTTGTATTTCTTCATTTAATGTGCTTTTGATTGTCTCTGGTAAATGGTCTATAATTTCATTTCGTGTTACAGGATTATTTTTGCAGTCCTGTAACATCTTTTCCACTGCAATATCTAAACACGCTGTCCTCAACGCTATTCCCGCATTGACGATAATGCTACAAATCAACAAAATTTTAATAATCATTTTTATTCACCTTCAAATACTTTGTCCAATATCTCCATCTCACATTGTAGTTTTCGACCAAGAACAGTATATTTTTTAACCAATTGCATGTATTTATGTTTATCGACTTTATGAGACGTATGCATTGCTAAGTTATAATAGCCACGCGCATATTCAGCATAAGTGCGTATGTTTGATTTTAACACAAGTCTCTGAAAAGCATTAGCGTAATACATTAGTTCTTTTGTCATCGTGAAACTTCCACCTTCCTGCCGCATACAGGGCACTCGATATATTTGTAATTTCGTTCGCCTGACATAAAGTCATAAGTTGTAAAATATTTCGTTCCCTTGTGTACGTCTTCCCCCGGTAAATATTCTAAAATAGAAAAACACTTATCACATTCCGTTCTCAATTCTTTGCATTTTTCGATAACCTTAACCATTTTTGTCTCTCCATAGACTACAGTTCATATGTTTAAAATAATGTCTACAATTGTAGATATTTTTATCTTTTGTCTTTTCTTGGTATGTCTTTATATAAAGACGTATAAAGCATTCTTAATGCTATTTTGACAGCGAATAAATTATATCCACAATCGCAACGTACTTGGCAGCCAAGAAATTTATACTCTTTTCCGCACTGAGGACAGGTTACGTATTTTGGCACCATACTCAAAATTATTCAGCTCCCTCATAAACTACCGGTGTACCGTCTGCATTTAATAAAACAGTATATACCCAACCGCCATCTACTAACGATCTGATATATTCCACACCAGTCTCTTTGTCATATACAATATCGGTAGTAGTCCAGTCCTCAATTAGCGAAAATCGTTTTTTTGAGCCAGTTAACAAATTCGTGTCTGAGTTTAAATCGTTATATTCTACTGCGCCACATCCGCACAGACAGGCAAGTAATAAACCACCTACCACAGAAGAAATCACTAGCTTTTTAATAGTTGTCTTTTTCATCATTTATATTTATCTTCTACCTCCTTGCAAAGTTTAACGATACTATAGATCGTGTGCGCGGCCACCCCAACAGCCATTATAACGGCAAGCAATACATTATACTCAAAACGATCACCGTATTTCATACCGAAAACAAAGCCACTACAAAACAGTACAATTAAATCAGATAATTCATACATTTTTACTCACCACGTCAATGTTAAAATAATGCGGGAGAAGGGAACTAGATACTTCCTTTGTGGAAGTAATATATCAATCTCAATCATCATTTGCTTTACAATTTTTTATTTTTTTCTTGTTCATCTCTTTGTTGGCTATCCAGAGTAAAGAAACCAATATTGCAGCTTATTACACTGTCAATCAACTCCTCAATTGTCACAGGAGATTTTTGATTATTATAATCGCTTTCAGTAACTATCTTTACTTTTGTACCGAGAGTCGTTGGGATTATTATGTATTCAGTTATCATCATCTTGTATAGTTGTTAACATCGCGCCACGCACAAAATCTTTATCAAAAATGGCAAGGGTGTCAGCCTTTTCATTTAGTACACATATTACATTGTTATCTCTGTCAAATAAAATGTCCGTTCCATTCTTGACGAAATGTGTTGAACCGTCTTGTAACAATACCAACATTCTATCTTGCTTATCAGCACCACAAGAGATACTATCTTTTAGTTTTTCTTCAAACTCAAGATTTTGTTTCTCTACATGCGCTCTCTTTTTACGTTCTACATCAAGTTCATTCGCAACTTGCGTAAGTCTAGCTTGCACGCTTTCACAAATGCTTTCTTTCTCTTTTACTTCTTGTTCTGCAAATTCACGTGCTGATATGAGTTGCCGTTCATACTCTGCACTTTCATGTATGATTCTTATACATTCACTTTGCTTACGCAGTAATTCACAAATCTTTTCAGCGTCCAGCAATTCCCAACACTCATTAAGCAAATAATTGTAATTACAGCAAATAAAAGACGTAACTTTGCCAAACGGTGTTTCACGGCCATTGAAACAGGTATTTGTAACATAGTCAATCACAAGATATTTGTCATATTGATTGTCTTCTTTATTACGATGCGCCCAAACCTGACCTTCGGTTAATTTCATTCTGTAATGCTCCTTTCTATTTGTCGTTAGTTCCGATAACGATGTTTTGCCGCTTCAACAATTTCCCTTGTGTCCGGTGATTCCATCCACGCAATGCAATCGAATTGAGCGTTAGTCAACATAGATATCCAAAAAGTATGACCATTTATGTAGTAATAACGTCCCATCAAACAATCACCGTTTTCGTCACAGCAAATCACTCTATGAGACATTCCTACATTGTCATCATCACTCATAAATACATCCGGGGTTGTTTCTTTTGTTAGTATCCATGAGGTATGCTTTAAGTTGCTTCTTGCTGTATATAACGAATCAATTTTTTCTTTTAATATTTTATATCCCAGCACTTCGGTCGCACCGTTATAGATATACTTTTTTGATCTTTCTTCATATTCAAGTATCATCTTGCTAAGACATTCTATTGCTGCTTTCACATTCATACTTAACACGCCTCATTTTTGTGTCAAACGAATATCGGGTTGTTCAGTGTACATGCTTTACACTCCTTCAATATACGTCTTGTCCCAGCATTGTTCGCATTTGTCATTATTGCAATTGGGATGCTCTCCGCTGTTGGGATAAACATACTTTCGGCAAATACAATCCGCATTAAAATCCGCATCCGGAAACTTATCAAGAAAATCCTGTTTGTATGTTTTTACGTTTGGAATGTTCCAATCCGAGGGAAAGCGACAATTATCATCTAATAGTAAACATCCACCACCAAAAAGAGGACAATTATTTTCACACTTTGCTTTGTTACCACAATATTCAGAAATAGCCTTTGCGTATTTGATTACTTTAATATCTTCTCTTGTCATGTTCTAATTTCCCAATCCTCCGGAATATCACAACTAAGCACGCAGCCGCGCCATTCGCTGTTGTCCATTATGTAAAACGGGCAAGTATCGCACAAATCTGTGTTATTTTTGCAATACTCAACTAATGTTTTTGCTGCTTGGATTGCTGCAATATCCATTTCGCCTTTACACATATTTACCTCCCGCACCTTTCGCAAGGCTTGTTGTTGTTTGTTTGAAAATGTCCGCACCGTCTGCATTTGTATCCTTCTGTGATGCCATATGCGTCCTTAGCAATATACCATTCCGGTTCAAAAACAATTTTTTCACCTTCAATTTCAAACAAACAATAACCTCTAACGCTTCTCCATTTTCTCCATTTTGCAAATTCGTCTTTTTTTAATTTTATCCATTTCGCAATACTCCATAATAGTTTTTTTGCGTGTCCAATTGCTTCAATGTCTTTTTCATTCATACTCTTTCAATCTCCCAATACTCAGGACTGTCACCGCTAAATATACAGCCAGTCCATTCGCCGTTGTTCTTTCTGTAAAACGGGCAATCGCCACAAGAATTTGTGTGGTCTTTGCAATACTCAATCAATGTTCTAGCCGCTATGATTGCTTCCAATGTTTTTACATTATACATATTTACCACCTACAATTCTCGCAAGGTACATTATTGTCAAGTTGAACATGATGGCAGTTTCTACACATATAAACTGTGTAATATCCTTTTGGGATCGAACGTCCTTTTTGTATCTCGTTCAGTATGCCACGCCATATATAGTTGTAATAATTCTTTTTATTAACTGGTTGTTTTGAATATATCAAATAATCTTCGATGGGATTCAACGCAATATAGCAACTATCTATCTTCTCCCACTTTAACTTCTTAATTATAGCTTTTTTGATCTGTTCTATATAGTTTGTAAAACTCAATTGTTCAATCACCTGATGTACATTCTAAGAAATCTGTAACAAAGTCGAGAAAACTATCACTCAATAAAATACTTATTTTACTACGGTATGTTTAGCATTGTTATATCAACCATATGGGATAAAAAGTTATGCAAATTATCCGAAATCGCTTCTTCAATCAATGACTCAACGTAATTAAATGTAGTTTGATTAACAAGAGCACAGTGTCTCCTATGTTGTTTTTGTTTTCTTTTATGAGATCCAAGAGTCTTAGTTAACGGCATTGAACATAATCTTTTTACATTGTTAGGAATCATAAAGTATCTATCTTCTATGCCAATTAAATTCAAGAATGCTTGTTCTGCTGGGGATTTTTTACTATAAAAATTCTCAGTGAAATCTTTTTGTTTTTGAGTTAAAATGGCTCATCATCCTCCTGATTTTCAGATACAGTCAAAGAGTCGTTATCACATACACAAATCATTGGGCGAGTTCCCGTTGTATATTCTTCGATAAGCGAATAAAGACCTACGTGTAGTACCTTCCACAACTTTTTATTCTGTTCTCTTGTATCAAAATTAGGATAATATCCGTAAGCATATCTTAACATTAAGAGATCATCATTTAACAGTTTTGCAACGTTTCGTACAAAAGTAAACTCGTAAGGTTTAACACCTGTTAAATTGTTTATGTAAACAATATCTCCTACTCTTGGTTTCGTTGCATAATACTTCACTATTTCGAATGTTTCTTCACCAATAACAAAGGTATGTCCAGTTTCGCAATCACACCCGTAAAATTTTCCGTTCTCCGTTTCCCAGACCTTGTACTCTTTTGGCATTTTCTGTATCTCCTTTACACAGCAAATTTGATGAACTCCAATAAATGCAGAGCTATTACAATTCCAATCTTTATCGTCAATAAACGAAAATCCTTGCGCTTCTTCCCGAAAATGAACAAGCGTCATTTTATGACCTCTAATCATATACTCATGACCGCAAATGAGGTTAGCAACGTCAGATAATATCCAGTCAATTCCATACAAATGAACCCATTCGCCACTAAGAACGTCAAATACATTATCAGCGTTTCCGAAATCTTCTTCATATTGAGAAACAACACATAAATGATACGAGAAGCGTTGATTTGCTAAATACAGTTTATCGCTTACATCTATACCGTGTTCTTTGTATAGTATTTCTTCATATACGCCTTTAGGCATCTCTGTGTATACTGTAAACTGAGGATATTTGACTGCTGTTCCATCAGACTTTACATGCCAAACTTGACCGTTTACATCTTTGTATAATCTTTCATTTTTAAGCATATTTATTCACTCTCACTTTCTTCAAATGCAATCAATTCACCGCCTTGGAATATTGCAAGGTTTTGTGTATCGCAATCTATGAAAAGCAATTCATCATAGCTCATGCTATTATGCGATACATATTCATATCGCTTTCCGGTATGTCGACCGTAGTCAAAGAGTACACAGCCTCAAACGGGATGCCTGCTTTGATCGCCAAATCCAATGTCACGTCAGAGTCTTTGCCGCCTGAATATGCAAGTATCAGCGGTCTTTCGTAGATCTGCTGCGACATTTGCGCAGCTTCTTGCAATCTTGCGATTGCTTTTTCTTCAATGTCCATAGTTCCCATCCTTTTATCTCGTTCCACCATGAACTACTGCCCATGCTACAAACCAAATTGCAATCAGTATAATAATCCATATCACATAATCCATAATTCACTCTCCATATTCTACTTAAACACAACAACCATTGATGGAAATGGTGCTGAGTTTTTACTCTTGCCAAACTTCAATCGTCCTTTTACAAAACGAATTTCCGCTTTGTTATACACATAACTGTGGAACCATTTTGTATCCGTTCTTGCTGGCAGCAGCATTACACATATCGAAGCTGTTCCAGCTTGTACGGACTCAAAACCTTTTTGTACCCACTTAGCGATTTCTCTACCGTATGGTGGATTACACCAGACATGCCCCTCCCACTGCTGAGAGAGTCCGTCAACTTCTGGTGTATAATAATTCTTGCACTTTGCATTTTCTGGCAGTGCGCACACATCAAGATTGAAATCAAACTCTTGATTGAGATTATCAAAAAAATCTTGTGGTGTTGCCCACAGATCTGTTTTACTTGAAAACATTACATCAGTATTCATTATTCTTTGCACCCTGTTTCTGTTATATTGTCTAAATCCGTCTGTTTTTCACTCACACAGGCTATGTTCTCTTTCATCTTCACAAGGATCATAAACGATGTTTTTGAACACTTCTTTTGTTTAGCCCGTTCATCAATGACTTCTTGAATTTTTCTAATGCACACCGGACACAAATCTAATTTTTTGCACAATGAATCATGTTCTCTAACATAGTAATAGACTTTCCCTCTTATATTCGAAATTACAATACAACATTCATCTGGTAGTGCATCGTAATAAATTCCACAAACGTCACAACGATTAACTTTCATGCATTGTTCTCCTAACAGCTAATGGGTGTCATAAATTCCCCGGATCAACATCTAAGTTGTATATATCAGCCTTTACTTTTCTCAATCCACATCTTTACAGGTATACATACAATATATTCATCGGTCAACCACGGTTTTTCTGTTAGCCACCCAAAGGGTTTGAGCGTATGTAATACAACAGCATTTCCTAACACATAGTGTAGTTCGTCACCTGTTTGCGGAGCTTTGCCTTTTTTGTTGTAAGCTATGCCCCACAAAATTTTTTCAAGGCACTCGCATAAAGGCTGAAAATATAATCCTGTACTATCAGATATTATTTGTGAGGAAACAAAAAAATCAAAATCTGCATTAGTATCAATCACAACCGATGTTGAAAGAGTGTTTTCAATTCTAATAAAAATCCCATGACCGTCCAAGTCTATGTGAAACACTGATTTTGCGAAATCCGCTAAATTCACTTCTACGGCTTTTGTCCAATCCTTATCTGAATATGTAGACACGCTGCTATCTGATGCTCTGCACTGTATAAATTTTAATGACTTCCCCATGCTTTACTCACCTTTCACCAACCTCATCATACGCTTCCGGCAATTGCATCCACGCCGTTGCATCAATCAGTCTCATGTCACCCTCCAAATTATTAGTCGTATAAAGCAATCAGTGAGTTACCACAGGTAATGCGGTCTGCGTCTTCTTCTTTACTTGGAACAAAGACAATTACGTCCCAACCCTCTCTTACAAGCGGCTGCTCAAATTTCTCATAGACATCAAAGTCTGTAACAATTTCGTATCCTTCATTAACGGCTTCGACTGTTTCATGAATCGGCGTGATTTTTACGATACATTTGTCTTTGTCAAAGTATTTGTTCATAAGGTCAACATTCAGATTGCATTGAGATGTAACAGCAAAATTTAATGTGTATTTGCGTTTCTTCGGCATTGGGAGAATTTTAATTATGTCACTGATTTCCTGTAAAGAAAGAGACTTGTTACGAAACATTGTATTGCGCTGAATTTCATCAAGTGTATTGATGGAAAATTGCAAACCAAAGCCGTCTTCTCCGCCGAATATAAATCCTGTTTCGACCCATGTACGTAAGAAATCAAACAGATGTTTGTTTGATTTTGGCATCATGGTTGATACGACTGGATGATAAGTATCAAACGTTGTATCCGTCTGTGGTGTTGTAAGCATTTCTGCAACCATACGGGCTGATGTGATGACGTTATAGTTGAATGTCGGCTCACCCATACGCGCATAATGTACGTTAAGACGTGAACCATGTTTAACACCGGAAAGTGCTATGCCAGTCGTGATTTCGGATACCAGTTCCATCACACTTGCGTTTCCATGAAACCCGAGTTTCGGGCAGTCACAGAAGTTGCAGTTCATCGGACAACTTTTTTGACTGGATACTGTAACAACGAGCTTGTCTGTGATGTCAACAGATTTGTGTTCTACTTTTTCAATACGTTTTGTATATCCAAGAAAGTCAGCCTTAATGTTATTTTCTTTTCCATAATCTCCAACATAAAGGTATTCAACACCCAAATCAGTATCAGATACAATTTTGCCAGTATGTGTGTTTGTGATTTGTCTCATGATCTAACCTTCTTTCAAGTGACTTTTAAACCTCTGCCGCCGCGGCGGCAGAGGTTACTATCCGTTCAAGTGTTCGGAAAATCTTTACACTTGACTTTAACGACAACGCGATTGCCCATTCTGTCCCGAACTTCTTCTAAAGGTTTGCACACGAGTCCTTCCATCTTTGCGTTTCCGATAGTTGAACTCGGACGAGTTTTTACAAACTCGACTGCTTCTGGCAATGTTCCGACCATAATAACTGGGACTGCTTCAATGTTAAAACATTGAGCGATGTCTTCAATTGCATCTCTTTTCAGCCACAGATCTTGCTCTGTTAAGTATACGTCAAACAAAATAAACGTTTGGTCTTCGCTGTACAAACCTCCATTTTGAATACCGGCACCGTACCCTTCTCCGAATAGAATTACCGACATCTCTCCAAATTTTTGCTCAAATAACTCTTGAGCAGCGTTAGATGAAAACGTATTCGTTAAATAAGCAACCAGTTTGCTTGGGAGCTGCGCTCGTTCTGTACGTCCTTGAAAATGAACAGTATGACCATCCCAAACAACTCCAATATTTGTGCCGTCAATTTTTTCTGTACACATCCAAATATTATTTGCTAAATATTCTACCGTTGTGTTTCGGTACAATCCTTCAACTAATTCTTTTGAACCGTCTGTCGATCTTTTAAAAATCGTCTCAATCTTAGGATATTTTTTCATGCAATCTCCTTTTTCGCTATTACCTAAATTTTGACCGTTGTTATTGTTAAAACATTTTGTCGTATAGTTTTATTCCTTGCTATTATATCTAACATTCTCCTAAGTAAAGCAACAGGTTGCAAAACTTCCGACTGCCTTTTTAGATCTACTAGCAATTTTTTTTGCGCTTTGTGGACGCGAAAGAGCGGCGCGGGCTTTAGTGTCCCGAACCTAAAGGTTCGGGACTTACCAGCTAAACTATAAACCGTATATTTCCTGTTACTCGTAAGTTATCGCATTAACTTGTTGTTAAAACTATTATCGCACAAAACATTTACTTTGTCAAGATGTACTGTCGAGAAATTGAAACTCTCGACAGTACGATAACTCACATGCCATGACGGGATAGATATTCCTCAACTGCCTTCCTCAAAAATTCCTCGCTGTCGTTCCAATATTCTTCCGGCACCATCTCTTTCAATTTCTTCGTGGTGGGTGCCTTGAATTCCTTTTTATCGTTCTCTAACAGAGAACTCAAATCTTCTACTGTCAAGCAGTGTTCTTTTTCCTGCGAACACAGAACGCGAACGTTTGCTTTTGTCAAATACTTAGACAAAAACTTTTCACGGTCTTCTTGTTCTCCTGCCCAGTCATAAACAATCTGTTGAGAGGATTTACTCAACCGGCACAAGTCTTGTCCTGCGACCGTCAATGACAGCTTATGATCGTCTACCATTTCCAGAAACGGGACAATCAATTTTTCTGGTACAATATTGCGTATAGATCTGATCTTGCTCACACTTAATCCAGTGTTCTCGCTAATCAAATCATTCGCGTCTTTTTCTTGACTTGATCCAACATGAGCATAAGCAGCAAACATCCGGTTATATGCCATGCCCATTTCTGAAAAACTCAATCCTTCTCTACGCAACACATTTGTATTGACGTATATCAAATCTCCCAGTGCCCAGTCGTTTTCCGATACTTCCGCGAAAGAGTATACAATCGCCGGAATAGTATTCCATTTCGATTCGTTTGTTTCCTCTTTCAGCAGTTTCGTTGCTCTGGCTCTGTGTTTGCCAGCAAGCACCTCAAATTGCTGCTGCTCGTTTTTGAAGACAAGCACCGGCTCCAATACACCATGCTGCTTAATATCCGCAGCAAGTCTCTTGAGTTTATCATCTGAGTAGTCACGGAACACCAGCAAAGATGTGTCCTGATCTTGTTCCCTGCGGTACCAGACAATTTTGTCTACTGGAATTTCCTCGATAGTTTTACCTGCTTGTTTCAAGACATCCCGCGAAAAGATACTCGGTACTTTGTCCCTGGATGAAGCGAAATCAAAAGAAACACTACTAAAATCTTTTTTCATACCTTTCCTTCCATTCTCTCAATACGATGTAACAATTCAGATACAAAGCCGTCATAATCATCCTTTGCTTTGTTTCGCGCTTTCCGAGCAAAGACATTCGTATGAAACAGTTCTGCTTCTCCTACCAGAGCTTGTGCTGCACGAATCCAATTACTAAATACGGCAACTTCAATAGACTCTGCGAGTTGCTTTATAAACTTCATGTTCTCTCTTACAGCCAGAACTCTCTTATCGCTCATAGTAACCAGTATCCCAACAATCTCCATGCTTGGGTTATATTCTAAATATTGGTAGATCGTATCTATCAACATTTGAATTCCCTTTACGCTTTCTCTGGTTGCTTTCGTTGGAATCACAAGATACTCCGATGCGAGAATATCAGCTATCTGGACTTTGCCTAAGTTGGGTGGTGTGTCGATAACGATGTAATCATAAGAGTTTCTTACTGCGTCAATGATTTCTTTAATAGCAAACGGATTCGATGAAAGAATCTCGTCATTGTATAATTGAGAAGACGAAGGTAAAACATCTCCGAATTCTTCTGTATGAACTATTACTTCTTCTACGGGATGCTGTCCCGTAATGACGGAGTAGATGCTTCTCGTACCGTCACAATGTGGTGCGACAAAATCCGTTGCGTTTGCTTGCGGATCAGTATCAATCAGCAATACTTTATATCCTCTGTTGACCAGATTTCCTACTGTCATGACCGCAGAAGTTGTCTTAGCAACTCCACCTTTTTGATTTGAAAAGGTAATTACTTTAGCCATTGTCCTTCTCCTGTCTCAGCGTATTTTTAATAGCCACTTCGCGTATCCAGTTTGACACACCTCTGCCTGTTTTCTCTGCTTCTGCTGCCACCTTGTTATACAATTCATTTGGCAAAATAACAGAGACTTTTTTGTTAGACTCCATGTTTATCACCTCAATGATATTGTACTCCATGTATCATCTTTTGTCAACAATTATCTTACAAAAGATGATTTAATCTTCTCAGATGTTTCAACAAAAAATATACAAATAGCACAATTTTCTTTTCTCTTTTTGAACATATTAAACAACATATTTTATCCACAGCTTTTTCCACAAGAATTTGTGGATAACTGAAACCCATGCACTTCCCAATTTTTTTTGTGCACTTCCTAATTTTTTTTATGCACTTCTCAATTTTTCTACCATGCACTTCCCAATTTTTTTTGTGCACTTCCTAATTTTTTTTATGCACTTCTCAATTTTTTTTATGCACCTCCCAATTTTTCTTATATATAAGGTATAGAAAGATAGAAAGTAAGAAAGTAAGAAATAGTAAAGAGAAAATAGAAAGGGCGAAAAAAGAAAGAAAAAATATTTTCATATTTTTTTTAGTTTGTTGACTATTGCGCGCGCGTAAAAAAGCAAAAATTTTTTACAAGCAAACAAACTATTTTCCAAATAAATCATAGATACTTCAAATTTGGCGTGTATTCCATTTTCTGTCCTAAGACATGAAATTACACATGAGACAAGATAAAACTCAATACAAGCGAAATTTAAAGGGTTTATTCTGCATCATGGTCGTTACACCCAACACAGTCTGGACGTATGACGTAAGAATCATACGTTCGATTCAATTTAACATCAAGTTAATCGTTGACATTGTGAAAACTATGTGCTATCCTGTTGACAAAGGAAGTGACAAACATGGAGAGCAAGACAAAACTAACGTTAGACAAAGAACAGCCGTTTACCGCACAGAATTTTTTAGTGCGGAATCCGGGCAGAATCGGGAACGCTATATCAGGAGACACGGATGCGAACATCACGGAAGATCAGTACCTCGACATTCTTGACAGTACCTCTACTCCGCTGACTGGTTTTCAGTTTGCTCTCAGTAGATTACTTGTCTCGGCTATTAGTAATGCCGAGTACAATGCCCAGACGCGAACGTACTTGTCTCCGACCTTTACGTGTCAAGCAACTGACTTGATTAAGTTTATGGGAGCGCATAGAAATCTAGCAAATCGTAAACAAAAAGGGACGAACAATTATCTCGTTGCCCTCTGGGTTAGCCAGATGACACTGTTTCAAACGGTGTACATTGAGACTGATCCAAAAAGTTTTCAAAAGCATTTGAAGACAATTAACTGGATCAAGACTGCTGACTACAATCTTGATACGGGAGAGATCACTCTCAAATTAAACGAGGAACTATTTGATTATATCGGTAAACAACAAAGAGGATTCACAACGTACAAGTTGTACAGTTTGATGACTTTACCAAAACGAGGTTACTCTATGCCTTTATACGAGATTCTGACCTCATATAAAAGTCTTATTGTAGCCAAAAATAAAAAGGGTGAATACTATCCCCTACCCGCAAAAGCATTAAGAAAAATGCTTGGTATTAGCCAATCAAAAAGAACGATAACATCTTTCGTTTATCAGGTCAGCAGAGATATTGATTTAATAAATGAGAATAATTTTACCGGATTCTCGATTGATTATTATGTAGAAAAAGAACCTGACGATCAGGTATTCTACATCAAGATGACAGAAGATAAACCAACGAGCATCAAAGAGGAAAAAATTTTAGAAGATTCGGACGTTGCTTTGTATGAATCACAAGCGTGCTTGCTGTACAAAAAGAATCTGTTTAGAGCCGCTGGAAAGAAGTTTAGAGCTAAAATACGCTCTTGTTATGAGAATAACATGCATTTCAATCTTGTTCGTGCGGCGTTGGTTTACACGAACAATGTTAAGCAAAAAGAAGAAATCAAGTCTATTCAGGCTTATATGATTTCGATTATCGAAGCAATGAGTAACGGAGAAATCAAAGTAGAAGATAAGTTTTGGAAGGTGACAAACGGAGACGTTTTAACCCCACAAGAAAAACAATGCTACGGGGATTTATCCTCTGCTATGATGATGCAGACATTATTGGTTAATAAACCTGCGACAGAAAAAATATCTATTGATGATGCAACTCCATTTGCAGTATATGTCATGACGGCAAAGTATTATGCTGAGACGGAACATTATGGAGTATTAAAAAACATTAACTACCAAACATTACAAAATATGATAAAGTGGTTCTGCATGGGAGTTGATATTAGAAGTGTCTTGACTGGCATCGAAAAGACTTGTCAACAAGTGTGGGATGACTCAAAACAAGATATTGTGCATACTTGGGAGTACGTTGCAAAGGTTGTCGAGAATGACTTGAAAGAAAGAAAACCATATTGGCATAGCCTTGTTGCTCTTAATATTGACGAGTATAAAAAGAATTTTGTAGAAATGTAGTAAAGCTCTGCCGCCGTGGCGGCAGAGCTTTTCGCTAAAAAAAAGGACTACCATCATGGTAGTCCTTTTTGAATTGTGTGACGCTGGCAGGGCGGCGTATCCTGCATCTCGTACCCATGTGCGTCAGGAGCCTTTTCTGACCTCAGCGTCTCTTAGTTTTGATAAGGTTTAATTCTGCAATACGCATATCGACTAAATCACGAAACAGATTTCTTTTCACAGAATCATCTTCTTTCCTTTGAATAAAATTAAGATTTTATTTAATCTTGATATTTTTGAAATACGAATCCGGAAGTGTAAAACTCGGAATCGTAATATCTGAGGGCTTGATATTCGCAATCGTGCGGTTCAAGTCCTTCTTCCAGCTCATGTCAATCTTGATTGGCGGCGTGCAGGCGAATGCAGGTGCGGCGCAGGTTGCCGCGATTACACCTGTAATCAGTGCGCAAATAATCTTCTTCATAACTATTCCTTTCAAAATTACAAAATTATTTAATCTAATTAAATGATCTTATTCATTTGTATCCCAGTCAGTCCACTCGCCCATCCAGACCTTTGTTTTTCCATCTACCAAATAAAAGGCGTTATTGATTAAAGGTGTGTCCTTTGCATAAATGATTGGATTGTCTGCCGAAGTGCCGATGGGATTTTCTTGTTCAACATATTCTTGTCGTAGCAATTGCTTATTACTGCCAGAGCCAAGATAAACGCAATCCCAATCGTTTCCGAGCTTATCAGATTGTATCCGCTCAACCGTTAACAAGTCTGCTAGAATACGAATTTTTTCTCCGATCTCTTTCGCTAAAGCAATCTTTTCATCTTGTGTCATTTGTTTGCACCACCTAGCAAAGCATTCATAAATACTTCCAAGTCTGTTACTCTGGTTTCTAAAGACGTTGAGGTATCTGAGGGATAATTGATATATTTAACTGGATTCTTTTTAATTTCGTCAAGTGGCAAAGTTCCAGACTTTGCACTAAACTCATTAAAATCATATTCGTATTCTATATGCGGTTCGGCAATACCACTCGCGTCATAAGTACAAGTTGACTCGTTAACACTCTGCGTTTCGTTAACATACAGATACACATAATCAATACCATATAAAGATTTATAATTAAAACTAGGTTGCTGCACATCTGATTTTACTTTCACGGCTGACCACCTTTCTGGATTGTTTTGATATTTTAATCACTTTATATTTCCTCATGAACTTTGTAGAATTTGTATTCATGAGGTTTCCATAATAACTCAAACACTTCTTTGCTTGTTTTACAGTGGGGACTCCATGCTTGACTGCTCTTACATAAGCTCTGCGTGCTCTGAGAAAAATTCTGCGGCGCATGGTAACGTGATCTCTGTAAATCCTAAACCCCATTGAATCAATAAAATCGTTGTCTTTTAGCTGACTGACTTTCCACGAGACTTTAATTGTTAGCCCAAGTTTCATCTGAGCGTATTCAATGGTTTCTCGCACACATCTATGAATCAATTTTGAATTACGTCCTAACAAAAGAATGTCATCCATATAAAATAACACATGATCGACATAGTTGACTCTTTTGTTTCTGCGCATTATAAACATACACTCGCTTATCTCGTGATATAATTGAGACAGATATAAATTACAAAGATATTGGCTAAGATAGCTCCCGATCGACAATCCAGACTCAAATGTATTTACAAGCGAGTGTACTAGCCAACGTATTTCAGCGTTTGCTACATATTTATCAATCATCGCAAGGAGTTTGTCTTGAGGGATACTCGGAAAACATTTTTGCACATCTAATTGCGCAACGTATTTAACTTCTTTGTTTCGCAGCCATCTGCACACATGTTGCATGCCCCACACAGGACCGCGACCGGGAATACTCGCACATTGATATTCACCAATACGTTTCATCAAATCACGCATTGAATAAACGGCAACGTAGTCAAATAACTGTTGGCTTACATGTTGAATACCGATACGTCTTACTTTTTTACTGGATTCATCAACTTTTGTTTTGTACCAAATTGGAATGAAATGAAGATTATGATTTACAAGAGAATCATGTATGTAGTTTGCTGCAACGTTGATGAGAAGATCTTTGTCACCTCGCCGTATTATGTCGTGAATGGATCTTTTGTTTGTTCCGATTAGCTTTACGAAAAACTCTATTGTATCACGGCGTTTCCATTTCTTTTTTAAACAATCCGCTGCACATATTTTTAAAAATTGTATGTTTGTAATATCTATATCTTTACAATATCTTTTCGTGTTGATTCCCTTTCTAAATGTTAGGTCAATCGCTATACGCGATTGTTTGTCATACAGGGCTTTCGACTAACTACTAACCCCGTCCTATTTACGACAATTTTCAGCCACTAATTTTTTAGTCGGCTGTGGAGTATTAAACTACAACTTCTCGTTGCGAAAAATAGAGCAATAAAATAAAAAGATTGCAAACAATCCGCGGACAAGTAGTTCCAGTTCGCCCTGTCAAGCCTGTTCCTGCAATTCAAGTAAGAAGAACCTGCATTCGAACCATTCCTGAGATTACCGCTGCTCTATCAGTCCCAATATAAAAAATAGGGGATTACTCCCCTCTGCTACGCATTCACCCCTCTATAGGGTCAATCGGCGGACAAGTAGAACCAGAACACCCCGGCAAGCCAGTTCCAGCAAGCCAAGCAAGAAGAACCAGCATTCGAACCAAGCCAGAGAGCACCGCCCTGTAAATATTCTCTAGCACCAGAAGTTACTGTACCTCCGGCGTAACATCTGTCTCCATAACCTTGAGCTTCACTGGTTGCAGATATAGCAGGATACCAAGCGCCGGTTTCGGTATCTACTCCAATGTCTCCAACCCACCAGTCTGCTCCGGAGTAATCTGGAATAGTTCCAACCTCTTTATATGTGCTGCGAATTTTTGATGTATCAGTAACGTGCGTTACACCATTTTTGGCAGCGTACACTTTTTTTGAACTATCTGCCTGAAACTCCATCACTGTATCACTGGATACAATATAACCGCCAACAGCATACTCAGTACCCTGCACACGATACGGATGTTTACCAGAAGTATTACTCCCCACAGACCCATCGTGTTTTCCAATGACGCGATTGGTTTCGCCAGTATATGCGTGCATTGTTGATAAAATTACAGACGATGACAAGGAGTCAGTAAGAGCAACCTTAGTAGTATTAAACCCATCAGATATATCTAGGTAAACTGCTTTATTACCATCATCCATATCTTCAATTCTCAGTATCTTAACATCGTCAGCATAAGTGTGCATTGATATTTGTCCTCTGTCTTTGTTTAAAGAACCATTGTTATTAGAGGCATATCCTACGGATACACAAGTACCAACCTCTAAGTTTGCTGCTTGCGCGGAAGTTACAGGGAAATAGGTATCTTTCTCAGAACGCTCAACAGCAGCGTCATACTGTAAATTATAATTCGTCAAGCCTGCACATATTCTTTGCGAGTTTTTTATGTTTCCTTTGATTGCATTAAACACGATCTGAAAAGTATTACGAACTGTTCCGGCACCTTTATATCCAGCACCTTTTTTACCATAGTTAGTAATAATATTCTGATAAGATTGATTTCGTGCTACTTTTGCATTTGGTTGCGAACGAAGTTTTCCATCGGAAGCTATTACAGACGGGTACGCAGAATGGCACCAGTATGCATTTACTGTTCCATTTGCATTTACACATTCTGGCCACGGAACTAAACCATATTGTTCGTTCGGAGAATCCGAAATGGTTACTAAGGTGTATTGCTCATTTGAATCATCCCAATTCCAATAAAATGACATACCAAAAGAACCAACATCTACAGCTCCGGATTCCGCGTAATTACTATCGCCCTCGATAGCTGTAATTTTAATATCTCCGTTATCTTCGCGGATATAGTTGCAATGCCACCAATCAAACAACGGAATGGTTGCGTAATCATCTACTCCCTCGTCAGTATCAGTAGACGGAGTGAAGCTCAGTCCTTCGTTGTCTAATAACTTAATTCCGGTTGGAGTAGGGTTAGTTGCTGATTTCCATAATTTTGTTTGATATACTTTGCCGTCTCTATGATAATTAAAATAATCTGTAAGGGTATTTATACTTGGACGATTGCGCATTAAATCTAATAGAAGCTGAATTTTATCACCTGTGGTTTTAGCTTCGGCAGCAACGTTTTCTTTTGTTAAAGTGGTATCAACAGAGACATTTATATCCTTAATCTTTTCTTCGATCTGTGGAATTATCGGATCACCATTAGCATCCAAAAGCGCTTCGGATATTGTAACTGGATAAATGGTTTCATTTTTTGAGTCTTTGAGTGTTTTTATTTTTGCCATAATCGTCCTCCTGAAAAGCTCTGCCGCCACGGCGGCAGAGCTTTAAATCTATAATCATTCGCCACGAATTCATCCGGCGCGTAAAATTTCATAGTAAATCTTGTTGTCTTTTACTGAGATGTGAGAATATAAATCTCCGGTTGATAATGACAACATGTGCGTTTGACTATTCTGTTTATATAATAAAACAAGTTGATCTGAGATATTTTCGAAAGTATCAATGTTGCTATATAAATTTAAGTTGTCTACGAAATACAGTTCGCAAAAACTATCCTGAGTTTCTAAAACAGGGATTTTATCAACCGACAGAGTTTTTATAGGACTAACCTCTGAGTTGGCAACCTTGTCTTCCAGAGCAATTACTCTTGAATTCAGTTCTTCATATTCTGTTGGCTCTCAGTATCGGGAAAGAAGTTAGACTAACAGTTTGTTCCATATCTCCATCTATAACTCTCTTCTATGTAAACGTTGGATTGATCAAAAGCTCTGCCGCCGCGGCGGCAGAGCTTTTGAGTTTATTTTGCAAACAACGATCTTTGCAAAACCGGAAATAAAGAGTTTAATTTTCTATCGGCGTTAAAGTTATTGCGCCGTCTGCAACATTGACCGTATATTGCTGAGTCACATCGCCGTTGGAATTTGTGACACGAATCAAACTGCATTGACTGACTGTATCACATTCAACAGCAAGTAACGAGTTTGGTGTTGGTGACAACGGTTGTCCTTCCCAATCATAAAATGGGAACGGATGACTCGTTTTGAAAAACTTCGTATCAAACTCAAAACGAACATAATCCCAAGCACCGTTTGTCTTAACCCTGACCCCAGTGCCGCTATTTCTTGAATCGACATGTATAGTGCCATATTCACCTAAGTCGTAAATTTTCACCCATCTATCTTGTGATACTGTAAATGTGTTTGCTGTGTCGTTAGGTGCCCGTCCTTTAAGATATATAATAGCCACGTAATTCTTGTGGTTGCTGCCGTTATATAAATATATTGTATTTGCATTATTGACAGCCATCCACTCACTAGAGGTAAAATCCTCACGAGGCATAGTAAAGCTATTGTCTGAAACGGTATACGAATAATCGTGATACTTGTTAGAATAAAGCGTTTTGTAATCGAAGGGAATACCTAGAATATATGCCATTGAATTTGTATTAGTTTCATTCCAATCACTCTGTACAATCCGATCTTTTACACTCTTAACTTGAGATACGGTGACTAATTTATTTGAAACATCACTCATATAATCACCTTCTTTATGATTGCATTGCTTCGTTAAACTCATCATCTATAGCAACCAAAGCAGAAATTGCATCATCTACATACTTCTTTGTTGCTGGATGATAGTCCGCTGTCGGAGTATATTCAGTTGTGTTTCTTATACCCAGAACATCGGCTTTGTAAGCATAACTAAGATTTCTGACGCTTTTAAACGTTCCGTCTGAATTATAATCGAATACTGTTGAGCCGTTAGTTCCATAACTAACAATAACACCGGTTCCGTTATTTTTAATAACTACAAGTTGTCGACCAGCCTTTCCACTGGCAACCCCACTTTGACGTCCATTCTTATCCCAGAATTGGAACATTATAAAGCCATCATCTTCCGTAATGAAAACGAAATCATTTGCATTAACTTCTGATGTTATCTTAATAATTTCTTGCTTACCAAGAACATCATCAACCTCGTATGTATATTCAGCACCATATTTAGCAATCTCAGACAAAGGACGAATAGCCTTTATAGCAGAGTTTAAATCTAATGACTCTTTAACTTCTGCACCCTTATCTACAATTTCTTGCTTAATAGCCTCAATAGATGAAGATATTTCTTCTATATCCTTCTCATCTGTCGCACGTACATACTCATCTTCTATTTTCTGTACCTTTTGTGCTAATTCTGCTGACGCTCCGGAAGACGAACCGTTGTTGCGTAAAGCTAGTGCTCTAGCAATTATATCTTGCATATCCTCCCCTACCCTTTACATTTCCCACCATTTATGTTCATCTTCGTCATAAATATAAATCTTCTTAGTGTCCATCTCATACAGCGTTGACCCATTGCCGATTGCTCTGCCATCAAATATTTTGATTGGTTTTGAGTCAGTGCTTTTAGCCACTAACTCCATTTTTGCATGAGATGGGGCATCCATATAAGTATTTAAAGTAATCATTCTATCCCTTCTTCTTTATAGTTGCTCAGAATAGGCAATTGATTTACTCTCGCTATTTGACTGCTAACATAGCTATTACCATTGAACACGTGTACATATTCCTCGTATAATTCATTTAACGACTTCTTTTTCTCAGGCGTGATAGCACCTTTTTCCAATGCTAAATCGCATTGATGTACAATTGTATTTCTTACCTGCTTAAAATTAAATTCTTTTTGTTCTTTGAATGATTCTCGCATCAAAGCAAGCGCAGCTTCAATTTTATCAAAACGATTATTTTGTTGCTTGACTGCTTCGATTAGTTCAGAGTATTCGACTTGATGTTCTCTGATTTCATCGAACCAATTAAAAATCTTAATGAAAAATTTATATGCAGTTCCACCGATAACGCCTAGCACAATAAGCCAAGTTACCAAATCGTTCAGAGCAATATTACCTATGAGAGTCCAAGCATCTTCGGTATTCATAAGCTCTCCTTACTTGCTAACACCTGTACCAATAAATCCTAAATTCTTTAACACCTGTGCAAGCATTTCACGTGAAACATAAGCGTGCGGATCAGAACCATCTAAAATTCCAGCTTCGGTAGCTGCGCTGAATGCAGTCTTTGCCCAAGATGACGGTTCTGCACTACGATCAAATACGCCAATCTTTTTGAGTACAATCGCAAATTCCTGTCGGGTTAGCGGTGCTTGTGGACGGTCGTTATCTAAAATGCCCGCTGCTACAGCATCCGTCCATACAGACTTTGCCCAGTCGGACACAGCAAGTTTCGCTTGCTTGTTTGCTTCATCAGCAATTATTTTTCTTACTTCTGCTTCTGTCATATCTTCAACCTTTTCTGTTTTTGTTGCACTGTTTGTATGATTCTCAGACGCTTTGCTAATCATGTAATAATAGTCAAAAGACGCATCAGATGTTACCGGAGATACATATACAACGCCTTTTGTACTGCTGGTTGTTACTTTGGATTTTCTCCCATAAATCGACCACTTCTTTGATGTGATATACGGATCTATGATCGTCACTCTATTTGATGTAGCAGCCACCATGGCTACAAAATGTCCTGAGTTCGAGAACACTTTATTTGAACCAGTGGTATGGCACAAACACATGCCGCCGGTAGCAGCGTGCTTACGTGCTTTGCTATCGCTGGTAGTGTACTCATACACAAAACCGCCGTATTTCTTTTTTGCAGCGGATAAGAGAGTAGATGGAATAGTTCCCCCATCTACTCTTGCACCACATGAACGAGCCAATGAGCACATCTCTTTGATAGACGTTTTTGTTCCGCAAAGATTAACTAAAATATTTCGCAGTGATGACGGACAACAACCAGAAGTATAAATAGTTTTACCTCTACCTCCGACCCAGTTATAAGAGGAGTTAGGGTAATTTGTTTGAAGGTCTACGTTGTAAGCCATTACTTCATCGCTGCCTTTTTAACTTCCTTTTCCAGTTTCATCTGTTTGTCTGCTTGAATTGCTGACTGAGTAAAGCTGTTGTTTTTCCACCACGAAACACCAGTCATAACGATGGTGCATCCCAGCGATACAATCTGATAAATATCACTCTCGGCTAAGTCAAGCGGAGTGTGGCCGGTAACAGCTAATACCTGATTAAATAATGCCAAACCTGTAACAATTGTGCGCGCAATAGTATCAGAAGAAATCTTATACATAAAACAAACCTCCTAAGTGAAAAGCTCTGCCGCCGCAGCGGCAGAGCTTTTGTTACACGTAAAATTCCTCTTTTATGTTGTTGATGTTGTTGGATAATTACCCATGCCCTCTGCTGTGATATGTAGATAACCACTCACCGTGCCGGATGCGTGGCGAACCAAATATCCGGTTGGCGGCGTAACTTTACCAGCTTTATCAGCAGGCCAGAAAAAAGCACCGTTATTATTCGTAGAATAGAATTGAATATGAACTACAGGATCATCCGTGAATCCATAACAGTAGTTGTACCATGACGGCTTAAACGCATTATTAGAACGGTACAGCGATCCCATCTGTATATTACATGCGAGATTGGTAACTGGAATACGTCCGACTAAACGCAAGTATCCGTCAGAGAATCTTTCAACGTGCCAAATACCCGGATCTTTTTTCGCTGAATCATGAATGTATTTGGAAGCTACGTCAAAACCGTTTCTTTTAACGTCAGAATTAAAAGCAGCAGTTCCGTGAAAAGATGCCGTATCCGAGAGCGTGAGGCTACTAAAAGTAGATACTGGCTGATGGAATATTACTGATCCGTTAAAATCACAGTTTGGTTTAATGTCGAAGTTGCCCATGGACATTGATGTAGTGCCACCGGTTCCGCCTACAACGTGGGAAAAAGAAGTTCCTGTGCGTTCACCGAGCTGAATATCATAGTGTCCACTCGAAGTGTCTTGATATTTAATGACATCCAACTGGCCTTTGTAATTGCTTTGATAGAGCGCAATTGTATCATAAGCAACAAAACTTGTTGCAGACACTTTACCTTCAATGGTGCTGTCTCCTGATAAGTGCATGTTGGTTGCATTGATTTCGGTAGAAAATAATTCGTCAGTATTCACAGTTCTTGAAGTCACCGCTTTTGCATCCAATTGGTCGGTAGAAATACAACCATCTTTAATTGAGGTTGTTCCGATTTGATGAATTACCCATTGTGATCCGTCCCAGTGATACATGCCTCCCTTAGATTTATCTTGACTGGTATCGAACCACACATCTCCAACTTGTAAATCTTCTGTTGGAGCAGAATCTTGGTAGAAGACCTTTCGCTGTTTTCGTTCAACAACTTCTTCTATGTTTTGCTCCAAATCAGTAAATGTATGCTGACATGAGGTTAATAAGCTCATTCGATCACTTCCTTACTTTGATACGTCACATTGCAAAGTTGCAATACTATCAATATCATCTGCGGACAAATAAATTACTTTGCCCGTCTTATCAAATGCAGATTCTTTTCCGTTTTTGTCCTGCTTATACCAAGTGTACGTTAACTCTTGCTTATCAGAAGATGACTGCCATGCAGAACCGGAATACTTCATCAGAGTTACAGCTTTGTTCGTATGGTCAATTTTGTACCAATACATTCCGTCAGAAGGAGAGGACGGAGCACTCTCTGAAATAGAGCCTTTGAGTGCATCTACTTCTTTTTGATTAGTGCGAACAATAATGTATGGAACAACGCCACCAATACCATTCTTTACAGTGAAGCCACCAATACTCAACATCTCAGACACATAAGGGTCTGATTTATCTTCAATCGTAATAACATCTACATAAGACTTAGATTTATATGTCATCGTACAGCGATAAGACTGTACGTTAATTACATCAGAGCCTTGTACAGTGTAAGTAGCAGACGTTGCATCACTAATATTTGTCCACTGGCCAGAAATATATTTTGCCCACTGATAAGTAGCCCCACTTGATATTACGGTAGAGCCATCATAAGCAGACGTTGCTAATGTCAAAGAACCGGATTGATTTTGAATCACTGTGCCATTCGGAGCATACACCGAAAACGTGATCGCATTTTCTCCGGCAGCACCAGAGCCACCCTTGGTTGATTTAGACCATGAGAATTTCTTGACTACTGTTGTCCCAGAGATTGTAAATGTCAAATCAATTGTGCCGTTCATAGTAGATGCATTGCCTAAAGTTGAATTTGCAGACACAGATAAAACAATAGAACCGGAAGCGGACGCGGTGGCAGCAGTATTACTTTTTGTCGTTACGCCACTAGGAAGGGTACCAACAGAGCAAGTGCAAGCAGTTTGCACAGTGCCAAGGTATCCGGTAAAGGGGATAGTAATCTCTAAATCGGTTACAACTTTGCCATCACTGGTACAAGCAATGGTTTGCGCCTCGTTGCCTAAAACGATTGACAAACCACCCTGTCCTGTTGAACCAGCAGTACCGTCATAAAGTTTCGAAATAGATACAGTATCATACACATCAGCATCATTAGTGATAACTCGGATCTGCGCAACATCGTTTACAAACACAGAATGAGTAGGCTTAACAATCAAAGTGCTTCCAGTAATAGTTGTATTATCGGAAGTCGTAGGATAATTTACCCATGCACCAGAACTGTTTTTATATTTCCATGCAGAGATAACCACGCCCTGTGCTTGTGCTGTCAGAGTTGCTTGTGCTGTACCTACCAGATTAGCATTCTTATCATACTTAAAAACATATGTATCAGAATCAACACTGACAAGATGTGCGTTAGACGCATTGCGTACCAGCGTATAAGTAATATCAGAACTGATATTGACTGTGTTCTTTGTCTCGGCATCGTAATAACTAATATAACAAATATAAGTTAACATACCGGAATTAGCAGAAGCCAGTGTGTTCTTAGCTACGGTCAGAACGCCTGTTGTAGAAACCGTTTCATTATTAGATGAAGAAACAGAAGTTTCGGTGCCAGAACCATCTTTGCGTTTCCAAGAAATAGTTAATCCAGTAGAACCAAGTGTTACTCCTGTTTGATCTAAAAAAACAACCGGAGTTAAAGTTAACTTCTCTGTTTGCCAGTTTGGAGCATAAGAATCCGTGTCTGGATCATAAACCTGAGACTTCGGTAAATTTGAAGTAATATATGCTGATAACTTTCGCTGGTCTGTAATGTCAACAAAAGTCTGCTGTGAAGATGTTAAAACAGCCATTTACTTTTCCTTTCTTATCTTAGATGGTGACATCACACGAAAAAGATGCGGTCTGATACACATCCTCGGTAGATACCGTAATCGTCTTCATACCTTGATGATGCGAATCCCAGTCGGTGTCAGAATCGGTATCGCCGGAATATCTGTGCCAATTAAATCCAGAAGCATCTAAAGTATCTGTGATGTCCGTGTCCCACGAATACACGTGACACTCAATCTGAGCGGTTTGATCTCGCGTATTAAAAATTGTAGAGCCAACAACCACGGTTTCAACTCGATACATTTTTGAGTTCTGGATATTGTCAATCTTGTCTGTAATATCTCCCAGAGACGAATTTTTATCAGACGAACCAATTTTTACAGATCCATTTAAAACCAGTTCGCCTTCATCATCTAAATATAGAAGGGGAGTGGTTGTTTCTTTTCCGTCTGCGTTTATATCTTTGCGTTGAATTTTAAATATCTTGTCCGGTGCTTTTCCAGATTCTTTATTTGCTGTTAAAGTGAAACCGTCAGAATCCAATTGAATAGAATTATTTGAATTATAAATTCCAACATCTTTGGATAAGATAATATTACCGGTAACTGTGTCGGCAATGAGTCCGTAAGCTTCTACAATCTCATTCGTCTTTGGATCTGTATAATAAAATGTACCGATGCCAGCCTTTGATGTTTTCCATCCATCGTTCGTGTAATACAAGCCATGATTGATGATCTTAACTTGTTTGTCTGCATAAGTATCAGTCATTGGGTCGTATTCTCGTAGTAACATTCCCGAATCTGTGATTTGTAAATTTTGATTCTGAGAATCATTTACGATCTTCATATTCGTCAGAGTCAACCCGTCATTAACCCAAGTGTCTAACTTATTGCTGCTTTGCTGTCCGTGCCCGGCTTGTCGGCTTACGCTGTCGTAAGAGGTTGCCATCGAAGAAGATTTTTCAATTACAGATTGGAGATCAGAATACCCACCAACTATTTTTTCTACGTCCGAAAAGGTCACATCTAATTGCTTGATAGAAGAAAATTTAATTTCGTAATCAATTAACCGAAGACGATTTATTTTGTTATCAACTCTCGCACGCATCCAGTTGCCGACCTGAAATTTATCTACAATAGGAGCAAACTCTGGTATCGTCAACAAATTCGATAAAGTAGCCGTGATTGAATGTTGCAACGTAGCAGAGCGATAAATTTCTTTCGTTGCCGTTTTTATAAATTCTAAAGCGTTGGCTACAAGCTGGGCATTGTCCAAACCATCGGAGATATAATTTGTGTTACTATATTTATCTTCGCGCCGATAAATATAAAGCTCGTTCCACAAATCGTCTCCCAGATTTTTTTTAAAATTCAAAGCATTCTGAATGTTTAAACGTTCCGTTTCTAAAATAGTTTCCATACCGTCAACAATAACACTGCCGTCTGTTGATTTCGTTCCGGCAACTATAGCAATCTCGGATTCTCTTGTCTTAATCTCAGACTCAAGTGCTGTTAGTTTCTCGTGGTAGGGCACGTATAAATCTTTATACAAACTATTTGATTCATCTGCAATACCTTGCTGGATTAACAAATCAATGCAAGCATTACAACAATCATAAAAATCTTTAAGAGATGTTAATCCATATTTTTTAATTGTCTGCGTAAACTCCGCTGTAGTTTGTTTAAATAGACTGACAATATCATTACTGTCGGCAATCTTACGAGACAATACCGAATCTAATCTTTGCTTGATATATGTTTCATTATCATCTGAAATTGAAACAGAGATATTGTTACTGGTCGCAGTATCTTCTTCATTGGAATAGTTCGTCACAATAAAAGTACCAGTCCACGTATGTGTAGAATCATCATAAGAACTTGAGCCAATCCGTGTTTGATACCGCGGGTCAATAAACAATTTAGCTCGGTCAAGCACCATGCTGCTGATTGTAGTCTCACTAGCTTTTTTGAGACTCGATACCGCGACAGGGGAGAGAGGAGTAGAAGGCAGTGTTGTGACCTGTTCTTGGGCAGTGGTATCAGCAGGTTTCGGTGACGGCATCATACTGTGACGCAGATATAATTCAAAATCAATTGTGTCATAGTAATAGTTCATCAATTCCGGAAATCCTGTAATAGTAGCAGGAATAGTTTTATATCCGTTAGTATCTGTTCTATATTTCTCAACTAGCGTGTTGTATTGAGATGTAATTTCCGTATCCGGCTTATATGCGTATTCGTTCTGATATTTTTGATATAACGCATCATAATCATCGAGAGCTTTTACCAATGCCGGTGACATATCCGCTTTATCGTCCTCGGAAAAATAATATATATATGATGAACCATTCGGATTGCAGCTACGAATAACCGCAGTCATTAAATCGTCTCCGCCTTCAAGTCGGAAACAATTCTTTACTGAGCCAGTGTCCGAAGAATAAGTTAAATCGCTTGCTACGTTATCGGCAGAGATAAAGATAGTTGTATCTTCTCCGTACCCCTGTTTGATGTCTGTGTTGCCACACTTCGGACAAACAGAAAAATAATCTTCTCGGTGTCCACACTTAGGACAATACGACTCTAGATCATACAGTGAAATATTTCTGTCAATAGTACCAGAAGAATTTGTCTCCAATGAGATTTCTACATAACAATGAATTTCTTCTGCGATAGCGTCAAGAGCATCGTAAATACTTTTATCATCGAAAGAAAATGTTCTCTGAATATTCTTTAAACTATCGTCTACATATAATATTTTATAATGCGGAGCTTTCTCAAAAATCCGATGCAGCAAAGAAGCATTCTTTTTGTCTGGATTGTATACAACTGTCGGCTCATAGTCATCTCGTGCAATATCATCTTCGGTGTTGATTTCAACATCAAACAATAAAATATTTGATAACTCTACTTTGCCAGCATTCGCTGCGGTAATAGCTTTTACAGTTCCGTCATCTTCTTCTGTTTTAACTTCCATCGACAGCCATGTATTCCATTCTTTGACCCAAATCAACCGGAAATCTTTTATATCGTCCCAGTGTGCAAACAACTCTCCATTATTATATTTTGATACTGTACAAGATAACTCAGAATCGTTTTGCATACTGTCTTTAAAAGTTATGTCTGCTGCGGGTAGTCGACAAATTTTATTGCCAGACTGTTTGCACAAAACTAAGACGGGTTCTTGCACATTATAATTTGCATCAAATACTAAACGACTGCGCATCATAACACGTCCTTTATAACCGGACGATATGTAATCTGAATTGTACAGGGCAGAGAAGATGTGATCGTATTTACACGGTTAGCATAACTATTGCCGATTTGGAAAAATTCAAAATTGAAATCATCACACACAGAGTGTTTAGAGTTGGAAGTTGAGATGAGTAAAGTGTTTCCAGATAACGTAATCACTTCGCCGGAAGAACAATTATTCACTAAAAACGGAGACTGCATCATGTCATTGGTAATCTTCAAGTTTCCGGATGCTTTACACGTAATCACCGTTTTCGGATAAAGCAAACCTATCTCGTCTGATTCATCTGTAAATGTCGCAGATTGCCCAGCAGAAGATATAGTCAAAGTTTGTGTTACTTCATCCGCAAAACCAAACGGAGCATTCGTTGTTGCGCTCAGAACCAAACCATAGAGTTTACCGTCAACTTCACGTTTTTGAATATTAAAGCTGGCGTAATACCAAATAGATTTGTCTGATACAAATGAGAATAACAAAAACTGTTTGCGATTAAGCCAACGCATTAACTCTCTAAACTCTGTACTGGTAATCTCCATCTGATCGTTTTTGCACGGAATTTTGCAAATAGAAATCTCAAACGAGATACAATCTTCGTATCGAGCATCAGTTAAATAAAATACTTTTCCACCGTAATGACCGGATGTATCAAATGTAATCTGTGACCCGACTTCAATTGTGTCCGAGCCGCTAGATTCATCTATTGTACCGATCATAAATCCAAGATCGCTCAACTTTTTCCCGTCATAAATAAAGTCGGTTGCACGCATTTATTACACCACCTCACCGAGTCCAAGTGTTTTTAAACTCTAAAAATTCTTTTGTATATTTTGATTTTAATTGTAAAGCATCGTTCATGAGTTTTTGATAATCTGTAACGATTTGTTTTGCTGATTGAATCGCGTCTTTATATTCCGAGATAGTTCGAGAAACTTCTTCACATTCTTTAACTCTTTCTTCTCGTAATTGAGACAATTCTTGTTCAAGCGACTCACAACGTTCTTTATAGGAATCAATCGTTTGTTTAAATACACTGTTTTGTTCCAACAATTTCTGCATCTTCTTACGAGCAAACTTATCAAACAAAAAAACTTATCCTTTCTCAACTGTTGTTATGATATTGAAAAAGCTCTGCCGCCGCGGCGGCAGAGCTTTCTATTATTTCCAATGGTAATTGTTCTTCGATAAAGAATTCTTACCAGAGATGCAGCCGAGCACCATGTCTTTCATCATACGCTCATACTGCTTGTCCTTTTGCATCTGATTCATAAACTCCTGATAATTAGTTACATTCGGCAGAGAGAAGGTAACATTGATATTTGGAACTTCTACAGATGTCAGGTTACTAGATGGTTGAGCAGTTAACATTTTTGTTAAACTTGGAATGGTTGATGCACTAAGAGCGGCGTCGTACAAGTTAGATGATACACTTGCAATCTTAGTCAGAATTCTAGTTTGCTCCGGTGTGAGTACAGCTTCTCCCTTTTTTAAGGTATTAACTGTTATCATGTCATCACCATTATCAAAAGTGACCTTTTTGAGTCCAGCAATAAAACCACCGTTAGCATAACCTTGGGCTTTATAATTCTTTGACTTCGACCCTTTTCCAGATACCGTAGTATTCTTACTTGGCTGATAGTGTGTTTTCTTGATATTTGTGATGTTTCCCAAAGCAGAATTACTGCGCCGAATCCAACTCTCAATTTTAGACGCAAGTGTTGAAATACTTATGTCTACGTTGTTAATCAGTTCACCGAGAGTGTTTGTAGATGTGTTAAACGATTTGGTCAAAGTATCGGAGATCGTATATCCTACATCGCCGCTAACCTTATTTAACGTATCCATGATCTCAGAAGAATTGATATTAGACGAATTGATAAATTCATCAACAGCAGCTTGCAAATCATCCAGACGAGCATTCAGAAAATCTTCATGCTCAGTCTGCAACTGGTCTGTCAGCTTTTTAAGATCAGATACATACTGGTCGTATTCCGTATCTTGTAAATCTTCCTGAGCTTCCTTCAATTCCTTTTGCAGTTTTTGAATCATAGCTCTGGTTTCTTCGGAATCATCACCAGAATACGCATTCAACTGCTTCTCTAACGTACTTACCTTTTCTGTCGCGTTTGCGATTTTCTTCTGGTAATCGTACAAATCCTTCGCAGAATCAAGAGCATCCTGATAAGAATCAACTAGATCTTTGAAAGCGTCTTGTTGTTTCTTGATTCCATCTTCAATTAAATCTCCGATAGCATCCTTTTCGTCTTTTGCAGACTTGATTGCTTTCTGCTGTAACTCAAGAAGTTTCTCGCGTCTCTCAACAAGATTTTGATTACTTGGATCATTCGCCAGTTCAGCATCAATCTTTTTGATTGCATCTGCATAGTCACGAGCCTGATGAGTATAAGTAGCATAGTTTGCAGCATGTAGCCCAGCAATAGCATTGCCCTCATCGGTAAACGAACCATCATCATTGACTGTCTTTTTACCATCCAGCAAATCAATTAGAAAATCAGATTCCTGAGTTAACTGAGATATTCTGTCTTCTGCCCAGTCAAATTTATCCCAGTCGAGTTCTCTCATAGTTTGCTGCAAGTCGGCAACTGATTTATCGACTTTTTGAATACCAATAACGCAGTCTTCAATTTTGAGACGCATACTCCACCATTCGTCCGACCATTGCTTTACAGCTCCGGAACTAACGGCTTTATCTAACTGAGCTTGCAACTCATTCATCTCTAAGGCGTATTTGTCTCGGATGCGCTGCTGCATAGCAAGCTGATCTTCATAATTAAGAGAAGATGCAAAATGTCCACGCGCTTCTGCGATGCTGACTTTGTTTTCGTATTCGGTCTGATAATCTTCAAGCATTGACATCTCATTGTCAAAATGCTTTTCAATCGCGCTGAACTGATCTGTATATAGCTTTGCGATTTTTTGATCTAACTCAACAATATCTTGAGCAACATCCTGAGCAGCTTCCCAATACTTCTTATACTGTTCAATTAGTTTCTGTTCATCATCAGAATAACCATCATAAACATAATAGCCGCCATCTCGTACACGAGCCTTTAAACTCTCCGAAAGTTTAACTTCATTCGCAGCTTTCATATAAGCTGTATAAGCTGATCTCTGACCAGCCAGATTTTTCTGAGTTTGAGAAATAGCTTGTGCGTATGCGGCAGTTCTTTCATCTAATTGACGATATGCGTTTTCAGCCGCAGTTGTAAACTTATCCAGAGCTGTAGACAGTCTTTTAAGTACAATCTCAATCCAGTCAACAGAGTTCTTATTTGAACCATCTGCAAATGCGGTACCAGAAGCAAAAGCGGTAGGGGAGCCGTTTGCATTTGTGCCATATACACGAGCATGAGAATTGGTGACATAACCACGCTTCAATAATTCTTCGGTCTGCTTGTGATTGAATACAATATCTCCACGGCGTAATTTTGCAAAGGTTGGATAACCATTGTTAAAGGTGTGCCATTTACCATCACGAACGACAATCTCTGGTCCCAGTTCGTTAATAAGAGATGTTTGGTCTTTCTTTAGGCTCCAATCACCAGATGCTTTAGCTGTTCCATTAAAATGAGAATTTTGTTGCGAACGAGCCGTGCCGTTAAAGTGAGCAGTTCCATTGAAGCTCTTGCCATTTCCACCGCCTCCAAAAACTGTTTCCTTAATCGTTTTGAGAACGGTAGTAATCGTGATTGTTTTGCCTTTTAAGCCACTTACCTTATTTGCGATTGATCTAAGCGTATTCGATGCTGCATCCTTAGCAGCTATCTTGAACTGTTTTCCAGCGATACGAATTGCGGATACCGCACCTAAAGTTGAAATTGCTTGAGCTGCGTTTGCGGCAACACGAACAATAGGATTAGAAGCTCCAACCGCAGAAGCAGCAGCTTTTACAGTTCCAAGCTGTCCGGTGGTGCTAGTAGCACCGGAAGACGAAACATTGACTGTTGCACTGCCACTAGCACTATCTTTAGCGGAGGATACGAGTCCAAGTTGAGCTACGACACCATCTGTACCAGAAGTGGTTGTTGTAGTAGTGGTAGTAGTATTAAGCTGTCGAACATAGTCGACTGCTACTTGAAATGCCCCAGAAGCATTGTCCTGAGCCATCATCTGTGTCACGACAAAAGTAGGAAGATCTCCTAAATAAGAAGCACAGGCTAGTACAACACCAGTCATGTCATCTTGCGCGATTAAGTTCGTAACTTCATTCTCTGGAATACCTAAAATAGAAGAAGCAACGCTTTGAATTGTGCCGCTTGCATTATCTTCGGCAATTAAATTGACAACCTTACTATCGTCCAAAGATTGCATACTTTGCTCGGTGGCTTTTAATTTATTATCCGCATCTGTTGAATCTAACCCAAGTTTGACTTTTAGTTCGCCAAGATCTATGCCCATCAGATCAGCAATTTGCTGCAAAGCCTCATCTGTTTTAGCTTCTACTTTTGCTTCAACTTTTTTGCCTTCCTCAGAATTGATCCACTCATTGAACGTAGCTTCGGCTACTGATGTATCAGTTTCCGCAGTAATCTCTGGATGAGCATCCCTGAACGCAGTTAAAATTTCACCCTTGATAGATGAAAGATTACTGATCTGAGTTTGAATGCTAACTATTGCTTTTTCGCTTAGTTGATTTCCATCGAAGTCTTTGCCGGTTGCAAGTAAGCCTTGTAATTTACCAATAGAATCATTCGCCATTTTATATTTAGGCGAAATTGTGATAACTGCTTCTTCTGTCAGGTTCGTACCTTCCAGCAGAATTTTGTTTCTTTGCTCTTTTAAAGCAATCAGTTCAGCAAGATTTTCCGACTTAGATTGATTATCACCACTGTTTGTGACAATATCTTGAACATGGTCAATTTGTGCTTGAATCTCAGCTAAGTCATATGTTAGCTTCATGTTCAAAACGATGTCTTTATCTAGCTTAGATAGATCACCATTTGCAGCATCAATCTGAGCTTGAAAGCTATCAATAGACTCTCCGAGTTTCTTTTTTGTGTCACCAGCATCCATCGAATCGTACAATTCTTGTAAGCTGGTTAACTCTGCTTTAGCTTTTTCTAAATTCTCAGCAGCACGCGGAAGATTATCAAACGGAGTAGAGATGTCATAATCTTGGAATGCTGACAATGCAAGTTCCAGAACGCCAGCAGAAGTACCGAGTTCTTTTGCTAAATCGTCTGTAGTTTCAATCTGTTTACCGGCAGCAAGAGCGTTATTACCAACTTCGGTAATATCTTTTGCCCACTGTTTCATTCCAGATTCAGTGGTAGAATACGCACCTTCTTTATCTTTAGACAGATACTTTTCTAAGTAATCTACATTCTTTTGATAGTTTTCCAGACTGGATTTAATGTCTGTACTACCGCTCATAAATGTAGACACAGATTGGAAGTCATCTGTACCTGTCTTGCCAGCTTTCTTTAACTGGTTTGCTTTACTCAAGAAATCTAAAAACGAATCGAGATTATCTCCACCATTTTGAGATTCAAATGCAGAAGCGATACCAGAGAAGGAACCATCTACCTTTTGTACAGAACTTGAAGCGTCTTCGGCAGCTTTGGCAATATCATTAAAGTAAGCACGTAAATCTTTGTTGTTTGTACCTAAGTCTTTAGCAGTTAGACCTAAGTGGGCCAGTGCTTCGTTTACATCTCCACCAGATTTAGCAACACGAGTCAGATAATCTTCGATACCGCTATGTCCCATATCGGAAGAAAAGAAAGTATTTAGATTGTTCAGAGACTTCTCTGTACCGGTCATATCCAATGAGCTATAATCAGATAAAATCTGTTTTGCAGAGCGCATAGCTTCAATCTGATCGGCATTTAAAACACCTTTTTTATAAGCAGAAGCTAGTGTATCATATTGTTCTTGAATAATAGAAACATTTTCAGAAAGATGATCTCTGTATTCGTCAATTTCTTTTCCGTAATTGTCTACTTGCTTTCTGTATTTATCTTCGCCGCCCGACTCGTTAAAGTTTTTGTATGCTTCTTGCTGATCTTTTTTCAACTCTTGAAGTTTTCGCAGATCTTTCTGGACGGACTCAATAACATTTTTACTGGTTGTATGCTGGTATGGACCAGTAAAAGACGTAGCGTCTCTATCGGATAAAGTTTTAACACCGTTGGTTTCTTTCAAAGCATTTGTTGCTGTTTGAGCAGCTTCGGTAGCTTTTGTTTTAGCAAGTTTTTCTTTGTATTTAACTTGCTGCTCTAATTCTTTTCTTTGAGCTTGCAGCTTAGAAAGTTCAGCTTCATCCGTCAAGCTGATTGTACCAGAAGATTGAATTTCTTTGATTCTTGAATTGGTAGTCTCAAGCTCAGAGTTTAACGAACTCAATTCTGTTTGAGAACTCTGATATTCCGATGCAGAATTTTGCGCTTGCTCTACGGCATCATCAAAAGCATGAGCTGTTTTATATGCAATAGCAGCGGCTATAGTTAATCCAGCTACAAGGTATGTAACCGGATTAGTTGCCAAAGCAACGAAGAATGTTTTAGCTGCTGCTCCGGCTGCTGATAATGCAGCTCCAAATCCTACAGTAGCAGCAGAAGCTCCGGTTTCGGCAGCAGCTAACCCTGCTACATTAGCTGCTGCTGCTGCGGCTTCTCCTGTCAAACCAGACTTAGAGATAGCAAGTTTTTTAAAAATATTTGGGATACCTTGCAGAACTTGTGCTGCTGCTTCAACTTTCTTTAGATCGCCAAATGCACCATTTAACTTTTGTATATCAGAGATAAAAGTACCTATTGATTTAAATGACGTATCATGATATAATATACAAAAGGATGTGATAATATGGCACTAGTAAAATGTCCTGAATGTAATAAAGAATTTTCTGAGCACGCCGAATGTTGTCCGAACTGCGGGTGTCCTATGTCTGTAATCGAGCAGCAGAAAGAAGAAGAAAAAATTATGCAAGAACCTGTTGTTCAAGAATATGCTGCGAAATTTAAATGCGAAAAATGCGGTGGAACAGAGTTTCATCTGAAAACAATAATTCCATATTTGTGTGGAGACTGTTCAAATTGCGGCGAAACATGTACCGTTATTCGTAAACTAACAGATGCGGAATACATTGTAGCAAAACGTAAGATACAAGAAGAAATTGAAGCCAAAAAGCCACACTGTCCGTTTTGCAATTCTACAAACTTAAAAAAGATTGGTGCTGGCAGCAGATTGCTTTCTGTCGGTACATTGGGTTTAGCTGGCGCAAAGATGGGAAAAACATATCATTGCAACAACTGCAAAGCTAATTTTTAAATGATGAAAAGAATCGCTGTAAAGCGGTTCTTTTTATTTGCAATTTTAAATATGGACTATACATTATCTGTCCAGCCTATAAGGTCGGCAGGGCAGAGAGGATCGGTAGTCTCTGAATGTCCAGTCTGTAAAAAAGATTTTCTCGGTTTTATCCGCATATATTCTTTACCATGTGTCAGACTGTGCACTGCTGATTGGAGCACAATAAAAGATGACTTTTATTCGCAACACAATTTTTTAAACCATTACCGTTTATCGTCACCGATTCCGTTTTGGTATTGTGTAACTTCTCGTTCCAGCAAAGCGGATTGCAATACCGCCATTACTCCTCTAGGTAATATAAAGAATCTCATCGAGCATAACGCTCGCCTATATTAACGCCACTTGTTTACAACACCATTTCCGTTGTATTCTTGTGCGCGAAGTAGGCCCGTTTAAATCATAGGTATGCAACCGTGTTTAAGTTGACCAAGATTCTTTACGAGTTCGAAAATGCCAAATGCTCCCGCTCCGGCAATCGGAACTGCAAGACCATGTGTGGCAGATACAATTTTATCAATGACTTGGAGAAACTCGTTAGCTCCTGTCACGGCGGCTTTAAACAAATCAGAACTCAGTAAGTCGGTAGATAATGTCTGGAAGGTAGAGCTTAACTGAGACATTTTACCTTCGATTGAATCCATGTATCGAGAGTTCTCTTGCATAGCAGAGCCACTGCTGTTCAGTGCAGTAGACATAGCTTCCGCACCCTCGCCCATGTTTGTCATCAAAGACGAGAATAAGTTTGCCTGTGTCGCGCCAGCAATCCATGTTGTAATGTTTGCTTGCTGCACAGTATCAAGATCTCCCCACACTTTAGAGAGGTCTGTTAAAATTTCATACGTGCTTTTAAAATCGCCGTTTGCATCGAAGATGTTCACGCGACCATTCGTAGCATTCAAAAGCTGGGTCTGTAATTTTGTAACAGATTCCGCTGCTCCGTCACTCTCTAAACCAAGAGCTTCTAGTTCGCCCTTAGTGCTACGCAGACGCAGAGAAATCGTTTTTAAACCATTACCAACTTTTTCTGGATCTTGTAAGCTGTTGTTACCAGCGACTACTAATCCGATTGACTGCTCAAGAGAGTTGCCAGAAGTAGAAAGAGCAGAACCGGCTCTGGCAAGAGCATCGCCAATACCCTGAGACGTTGTAGCAGTCGTATTACCGACAGCATTGAATTCGTCAACAATTGACGAAACATCTGAAACCTCTTTGCCATATGCTTTCATGGTCGAGATCAAAGACTTGGTTGCTTCTGATACATCGTTGTACTCAGACACGTTTGTGTAAACGTTTGCCCACTTGGACAACTCTTGAGCATCACTCAATGAATTGTAACCAGAGCGTGACCATTCAGCCGCAGATAAAACAAGATCAGATGTTTTGGTGCCAATTTCTTGAGCGGTCTGTTGTGTACCGTTCAAGAAGTTTGCATAATCCTGCTTTGATCCATCAGTTGTTTTCTTTAAATCCGTCATTGCAGAGTCCATCTCTCGGACTTCTGTGGAAATAGATCTAATTCCCTGAATGACGGTTGCAAACATCATACTCGATGCTAAGTAAGTTCCCAGTTCTTTTGCCTTGGAAACAACCTGCTCAAAGGCCGTTGAACCCGTAGCACCAAACTGTTTTGCAGAAGACATTCCATCTCGAATAGAAGTGCTCAGTTTGCTGAACTGCTCGTGGTCAATTGTTTTTGTAGACTCGTATGTGGACTTTACTTCTTTTAGTTGAGCTTGTAACGAAGATAGATTACCGAAGTTTGCTGCTTTCGTATTGTTCGCCATAAACTCGTTAAAAGTGCGAGATAGTGTATTTAATTCTCTGAGATCAGAAGCAAGCTGTTGTGCAGCTTTAGAATCTTGCTTATATTGCTCGGCAGCATTTTTAGTGGCGGATTTCTCGCTGATATTAAGGTTGGCTTTAATAGTTGCCAAAGACTGAGCCAAAGCATTCAGGTCAGACTTAGAAACATTCGCAGCAGACTGTAATTTTTGCAACGCAGCAGTAGCATTATCTAAATCTGGTTTTAAAGATTTTCCGGCAGCAATTTTTAAATCGAGTTTTTCCGCGCCTTTTAATGCATCGAACTTGCCTTGAAGATTCGCAAGTGTTTTACCTAACTGTTCAACTTTTGCGTCTGCATTTGTGATACCGGTTGTATCAATGTTATCGAGAACATAGAAGCGTTGATCTCCTACTTGCTGCAACGTATAATACAGCCGTTGCACAGCACCATCAACACTCGTAATTTCCGCAACAATCTGCTGATCGTTATCAAAAGAAAAATCCCAGTTGAATTTGTAGTTACCTAGTTTATCCAACTGCGACTTGATTTTATTAAATTCTGAAAAGGTCTGGTTCGCATTGAATCCTTCGGAGATATTAACTCCGGAGAATCCTTTTGAGAACTGCTGCTTTAATTTAGCAGCGTTTCTTTCAATGGTTTTTAAGCCACTTGTGACGTTGGAAAAATTGCCGTCAATAGTCAGCTTAATATTTTTATTGCGATACCCAGATATAAAACTGTCGATAGTATTTTTTGCCTTACTAACATCCGCTGTGACATGCACCGGAATATCTGGAATACTACCTTCAAGTTGAGACTTTAGCTGGTTTTTACTATTTGGATCAAGTGTTACACCAACTCTAACTTTCATATCGCTTACAGCCATTCGCTATCACCTACTTTGTGAAACCTTGGTTTACCATATTTTTTACAAGCGTTGCATTCATGGCAGATTGCATGAGTGCATACCGTGGAACAGCCGGTCTACGATAAGAAGTATTTTTATATCCAGAGCGGATGTATTTGATTAAATCCATCTGCCCACCAACTTCCATCATATAAGCGTGACTCATCGGAGTTGGTTGCCTTTTTGGATTTTTCCAGACAGACGAACGCGGAGATGCAACAGGCATGACCGCTCCATCTACAGATGTCCCTGCACGACTAATAAAAGTTGCATAATTACCTACGCTGCTTAACGAAGAACTTTTCCCCGCATAAGAAGCAGCGTATTGTCTCTCTGTCTCAATTACCGTAGTGCGCACCGCAGTCTCGATAGAAGACATAATAATCTTCTCTAGTTGCCTCCACGTAACTTCCATATTATTTATTTACACCTGTCAGCGGCTTAACAGAATCAGACGTTTTGTCTGCTAACCATTGCGGCAATCCGTCAAAGTTGACCAGAGCTTGCATAATATCATTAACATCATTTAAGATGTTCTGAAAACCGATAGCTGAACAAGCTCTCTTTTCATCAGCATCTAACTGTTCCTTAATTGCAAGATAAATATCTGACAACTGATTCATAGAGGTGTTTGCTTCTACGGTATCCCACAAGTCAGAATAACATAACATATAACACATATCAGTTTGGTCGGCTGGCAGATCTGCATCTGTATATGCGTTAATTACAGCAAATCTCCAAAAATACTCCAAAAACTGTGGGTGATATACTTCCTTGCCATCTGCGTTTGCGAACTTAACACTGTTCAAAACAATATTGTATAAGTCATTCATTTCAGACGCATTCAATAATTCTTTGATCTGAATCGGATGAATCTTACCGTTTGGATCAATCCATTCAACAGTTGTTACCTTAGTGTTCAACTCTTTGATGTCTAACATATCATTTTCCTTTCTTATCTAACGCGCGTTGTTTTTTACGAGCTTTTCTTGCTTTTGCAAGGGCTTCGTATGTGATCCAGCCGCCGTCAATTTTTGAGTAAGAGATCCATTGATAATCAATATCTGGATAGCGGTAAAAAAAGAGTTTCCTCTTTAACTTTGCGGTTGCATCCGGCATACCTTTTATATCTATAACAACTTGATGACCATCAGCGTATGTAATTACAAAATCTGCAACGTAGTTGATCGGTCGAATTAACATATCATTATGTTTAAAAGAAGGTTGTAAAATATATTTAATTTGACGTTCTGCTTTTAAAAGTTCTCCGGATAATAATCGTGGTTCTATATAATCTCTTGCAAACTTCATCTCAACAGCAGAATCATATACGACACCATTCCAAGTGCGCTTCGCAATGTCAGAACTTACATTATATTTTGAGGGCATATAATCTCCTTTGTCAAAAAAGGGGACAAGCATAAACCTGTCCCCTTAAAATTTATAAATGATCTTTTGCCCATAAAGCAAAACATGCTGGGGAACAACAGTGATTCTTCCAAAAGAAAAATATTTCTTTGGGACAATCACAAATTCGATACTCCTTCCCGCAGACTTCGCAAGTCTTAATCATTTTTATGCTCTTGTGATTTTTTCTGTTTTCTGTAAATCTCAGTTATCTGATTCTTTACAGAAGGTCTGTATGTAGCAATTGTCTTTTTAGATAATCCAATCCGATCCAAACCTTTTGCAGCAACATCAGCATCTCTATCATTATCATATTGTGATAAGATAGAGTAAATCATATATTCATCTGCGCAGCAAACTAGAGTGCGCCACGGTGAAAAGGTAGCGACCTTTTCACACGTTGGACACACTTTATATTTATTACCGCAGATAACACACTCTTTGATAATCATTATGCTGCGTCATTGTCCGGAACGACAATGTAGAACAAATTCTGATTGGTGCCGCAGTAATCAACCATTGCTTCCAGAGAGAACGGGTGCTTACCATCAGTGGTCAGGTTGATGCTTGCGTTGTTATCCAGTACAGCGTTCGGGAAGACTACGAAACCATAATACTGTAATGCCTGATTACACTTATCACTAAACAGAACCTCAATCCAGAACTCGCCAGCAGAGGTTACAGCGTCAGCATAGTTGGTAATCTGAACAGCATTCTCCATCTCGGTCTTGTAATAAACGCAAACAAAATCACCGTCAGATACACCAGAAGTCGGCATGGTGATAACCTTTGCAGATACACTAGCCTCGCCAGCACTGGAAGCAGTACCGATCTTAATATACTCGCCAGTCAAAGACTTACTAGCGTTCATCTTACCGATAGAAATCGTACCAGTAACCGGAGTGTCTTTCAGAGTTACTTTGCCACCAGTAACTTGAAGCTGCTCTCTACGCATTGCCTGAATCTTTGACTCAGAAGTGCCTACTTTCTTAGCGGCACCAACCTGTTCTGCCATCAGACCAAGAGAGAACAGAGAGTTGGAACCAGAAAACGTTGCAGTCTTGGAACGGTTGAATGCAGCGATATGCTGACCCAGCGGGTCATCTGCATAAACCTTCTCGCCGCCGAGTTCCAGAGTCGGCTCCTCAATCATCTTCAGACAAAACTTCGGAGCACCAGTAGACTTATCGAACATAGTGCCGCTCAGCACATGGTCAATAATAAGCTCATCTACGTTGAAAGTATTAGCCATATATGTAACAACCTCCTAAAAAGTTAAATAAAAAACGCATCCTCAAAGAGGACGCGCATAATCTAAATATTCTTTTACCTCGGACAATTTCAAACCGAAGTATCCACCTGTGTACATCGCAGTAGCCATACGAATTGCTTGTACACGTTTTACTGAATCCATAAAAGCAAAGAAGGACATATCCCAAACTTCTTTGTGAGTGTATTTAAAATCGGAAATATTCACCATGGTTGAAACCAAAGGCATCAGTGTAGACTTTTGTTTCTGTGTAGCCAACATCGCTCTGCGTTCTCTAGCTGCACGAATCATCATTTTACGAGTGAGAGGAGTGGCTGCAACTTTCGGTTCATATTTAAAACCGAATATTTTACGAAGTGTAGAGGTTAATTCCTGATATACTGTTTGATCTATGTACAAACCTGTATCCGGATCAACTCGTAAAATTTCTCCGGTATTTGTTTTTTGATACAAAGTCATTTTACTAACGTTCAAATTTGGGAAAAGAAGTTTGGTATTTTCTTCATTAAAAGATTCAAATAAATTGGCAATAAAAAATATATATTCATCAATATCTTCGTATCTGATTCCTTGATCGTCTAACTCAGACATAAAATCATACGGTGTCGCACAGAACTGATAAACCATGGCAAAAAAATCTGTCTCTCCAAAATCAACAACTTCGCGTAAAGTAGGAGGGTGAAATTCAATTTCGCCAATGTAATCATTTTCTCCACGATAAAGTTTTAATTCATCAATCACAATCGGGCACCTGTGTCTCATTGGACACATACATCATTTCACGATAGCGATGAAACTCATCCAAACTGCTTTCCGTACTAGACATCAAGAACATTTTACCCCTGCCATACTTGTTGCTCAAATTTAGAATGTCATCTATTTTTGATGATATGTAATCTAAAAGCGTAGAACCAAATTCTGTTTTCATGTTCGATTGATGAACAATGACACAAACAGTCAAATAACTTTGCCGAACAAAATTGTCTACATACCGAGTCTCAGGAAATCCTGCGCAGACAGTCACGTAGCTCAACGTCTCAGTATCAGTAATCGGGACACGAAAATACGGAAAAATGTTTTGATAGAGCAAATCTTCGGGATCTTTAGCATTCGGATTCAATGCTTTTACAATATCTGGATCACGAATGATTTCCGTCATTGCTCTATTTTTATAAGTAATAATGGCATTGTGTAAACCCGACATCAAATCAGTCCTTTGATTTTTATTAGCGTATCAGCTTTATGCTGACCAGCAGCATCAGTCACACTGACTTTGACAAAGCTACCAATCAATGCCATATTGTCACTAACAGATAACTGGATGTAGTTATCAAAAACAGAATAGACCACATATTTTTTAATCTCGTCTGTCATTGATATATCAAAAGATAACGGTAAGACTACCGCGTCATCATAATGCGGAGTAATCGTCTTAGTCGAACCTCCGGCACGAACAAACAAATCATCATCGAAATACAGAGAAGGTTTATCTTCTGGCTTTTTGTAAGTATTATAATAATCCGCAATCATCAGTTCGATGTTGTCTGTTTCTCGATTTAGAGCACATTGCAGAAGCACAATGCTCAATAAACCATCATCATATCCGTAAGTCGATGCGTCCACATATGTTAACTTGTAAGCAGATGGAAAGTCTTTTCTCTTATCCAACAAAAATCTAAATCCGTTATCTAATTTGATTGTGTGCTCATCAATCGGAAGTAGCATGGAGAACTGACCGCTTGGTAAAGTGAGTCTCTTGTTTGGTGTTTCGCCTGTATTGAACTTGGTCGTATTTGTTAAGATAGTAGGATACTCTACAATGCTGCCATCATGCGGAGAAATAAAACGAACAACATCCGTGCAGGCAGTCATTTTACCATAGGCATAAATGCCATCATCTGCACTCGCGTCCGTAACCCAGTAATCATGATCGCAATATTTAACATGATTGCCAACACACAAAGGTTCTCCCGGCATTGCGATAATACCTTTAATTGTCGTATCGAATGTCGAATTGACAATCAAATTTCTAGGTTTACCGTTGATCTCCACGCTGCGATAAGAAGGACTTGTTGGTGCTAGTTCACGAATATCGTGAAGCAATTTATTAACACTACGCTCTCTGGTACTATTGCCCTGTTGCGTGAGTAAGGCGGTATAATCAGAAAAATTCAAGTATCCTCACCGGCAAGAATTTTTGCCAAACGAATGCACTCAAACACTGTAGCCTTTATATCTTCGGCAGAACAACCAGTTTCCACAAGGTGATTTAAGTGACCAATAATAGTCATCAAACAAACCTTGTCAAACACCTTTGTTAATATGCCAACGTTTCCGTGAAGTTCTCCAATTAGGTCACGAATATACTTATCGACAGTTTCCGGAAAGTCCTCGGAGATAGGTAAGATTTTGAAAATCTTACCGACAACCTTGTGGAAGTATATACGAGTGTCAGTATCGGAATAACGAATCTCCATTTTTCCTCAACCTCGCAATCTTACCAATATTGTGCGTATATGTATAATTCATCAATCTATTTGTTGCAGACTCACAAGCATTGTTATAAGTATCTCTCAATTCTGCTAACAGATTAGCAGGGGAAAATACCGTATAATCTTTTGTTGACATACCATTTCGTAGCTTTTCCGAATCATATAACTTATGCTTGAGCCATGCGACACGCATCATATCTACCAGAATTTCAATTTCCTCATCGGAAAGATCTTCCATAAAACACCGATTTTCCTCATCTCGGTTTTCAAGATCATGCAGACAAGCAGAGTTGAACTCTGTAGCAGCCGATATGATATAAGCATCTAAGACAGAATTTCTCTGTTCTTCTGTCATCTCAAGCAACATGTATTCTGCTACAGTTGGTAAAAATCTTTCAATGACAACATTATAATTGGTAGCCAAACTTATCACCATCAATTACTGAGAATGCTCAGACCAGTCGCACGCTCGACCGCTTTAATAACACCGATAGAGTCAATTCGTCCAGCAGTATATTCTCGATAAGCAACAATACTTAAAGTCTTTTTTAAATGATCGGGCAAAGTCTTAACAAGCTGCGCAATATGGTTCGGATGCTTTTTGAGAATCCCATATAAATCATCAATAGACTTTGCGCTGCCGTAATATTTGTCAGCGTGTAAAAAGTGCAAAACTTCTTCGTCATCAATTAAGATCCAGTTGTTCTCAAAAAATGCAGGGGAAGAATTTCTCATGCTTTGAAGTTCTGCTAGTTCAATATATTGTTCGCTTCCAAATTCGTCCCATTCAATTATCATGCCTTGCATACGGCGGCTTGTATAAACCAAAGGACCGACTGGGATAGATGATACACAACGCACCTTCATGTCCAAAGGCAAGGCGGTGGATGCCTTGCGCTTTGGAGCAGAAGATGACTGAGTAACAGAAGATCCGGTATCGGACTTTGCTTTAGCACGACTGCACACGAGCTTCTGTTGAGTTGATTCAGCCATTAAACTTTCTTTCCTTTCTTATCATTTATTTCAAATCACGCCATTACATACTTGCCGAACTTCTCATTAACAACAAGTCCAACGCCGTTGCGCTCAGTGTACAGCCACTCGTAAGTCAAGTCTGCATTGCTGGTCGGGTCCTTCTGTAAGATAAAACCGTCACCTTCGGTTACATACTTGATCGGCTTCTCATCAGAAGCAACAACCAGCAGAGCATTGTCGTTCAGGAGCATGGTGCCATCAGCCTTATGAGTCTGACGGAGAGCTACGCAGTCAGTACCAAAGAAACGACCAAGATAACCCTGATTGTTAATCTCATTTCTCATATCGCCGGAAGTCTTGTCAATACCATAAGCAATAGTACGCAAAGCCTTTTTTGTGCCATAAATAGTAGCAGTCTGATTGGTTTCAGCTTCAACTTCTGCAATCAGATCTAACAGAGTAGACTCATTGTAAGAACCGGTCTTGTAATATGTAGAGCCTAGAATCAAGTTGCCACTAGAATCCTTGCTGGTAGCATCCAGTGCGTCCCATGCCTTCATCTGACGCTCGTAAGCATCCTTCGCAGAAGATGCTACAGCTACGTCAATCAGATGATTAAAATCAACGCGACCGGACATTACGCGAACAAGTTCCTCGTATACCTTAATACCGCGAACCTCGGTCGGAATCGTAAATGTACGACCGCCCTCAATACGCTGACGGCGAATATGAGTGCTACCCTCAGCAATCGAAGCTACTGCCAGCAGCTCGCCTTCCTGAACATAAAACTCCTGCTCGTCACCTAGGGCAAGGTTACGATACTCTACAATGCGGTTTACAATCTCGTTATTGGTCCAGTAGTCGTTCAGTTCTTTTTGAATAACTTCTTCTACCAGAGCAAAGGTCTTCGGATCGCAATTACGCAGAGCACGAGCATCGAGCTTAGTGCTACCAAACTGCTCTAACAGAAAATCTCTCAGAGCACCCTGAACCTCAGACTTGCTGTACTTAGCGGCATCGCCAATACCGCGATGAGCATCTACAGCCAACTTTACAAAATCCTGTGCATTAGCCATTTATATCAATTCTCCTTACTCAGTAACCTTGATGGTGTAGAAAGTCATGAACTTCTTAACCTCTACGTCAGTAATAGTGCCAATTTTTGTATCGGTAGCTGCGACTTTCAGCTTGTGAGTGTTTGCTGCTAAACCAACTGCTGCGCCCTTGACCGGAGAACCGTCAATACCGTCAGCGGTAATAGAAAATTCGCAACCCGGAGTCAGACGATAGCCGCGAGAAACAACGCCAGCAGCAACCTCAAAATCACGAATATCTTTACGGACAGAAGTATCCTTAAAGATTTCCGGTACTGCGATCAGGACCAGTTTGTCAATAGATGTGGCAGCCGGAACATCAGAATAAACATGAGACTCGCGCTCACCATCTTCCAAAGCTCCAACCATTACGATTGAGCCGTTATCAATCTTTTCATAAGCGTCACTTTTCTTGTAACGACCATTTTCTAAGAATGCCGGATTTACGGTACCTGCCAGCATATCAGTGCGAACAACGGTATGTGCCATTTGTATTTACCTCCATGTCTTTTATTTGTGTTGCAATAAGCCACCATAGGTGTTATCGCGTTCCTGAACAGAGAACTTGTCTACCGGCATACGGATGCTAGTATCGAGTTCACGCACTTCATTTTTGTGAGAACTAAACGACTGCTTTCCGAACAGTGCAAAACACTGCTGCTCAATATCTTCAATTTCGTATTTTGCTTCGTTCTCTTTTAAAGTGTTGTATTCCTCTACACCGCCCAAAGCAGTATCAAAACGACTAAAAATTTCAGCTACCTGTGTATCACGAGCTTCTTTTAAAGTGTTCTGCTTGAACTCACGAAGGGTAGACAACTCTGCGTTTGCGGATGCTAACTCGGTGGCAAGATCGTTGATTTTCTCTGCGTATTCCTCAGTTACAGTTTGCTTTGCTTGAACAACAGCTTCGTCCACAATACCTGCAATCGGTAACGGTAATGCATCTGATTCATCATCGTAGTCTACATATTGCAACATCTGTCTCTTTTCAGTGTTCTCATCAATAACAGCAGAGCCGTCAATAAATGTATAAGAGTATTTATAAATACAACCGTCATCCCAGTCGTAAATATAAACGTACTCGTTGTCAAAATCCTCGACATAACCGTCTCGGCTAATTTCTGACAGTCCAGCACTCAATCTCTCACGAAGCTCGTTCACAGTTAAAGAGAACTCTGCGTTTTCTTTAACGAGTTTTGGATTTGCATCTTTGTTAAAACCTTGAACGAATTCACCCTGCTGCGGGTCATTAGCTATTGTGCTAATCGGATTTTCCACTTTTGTTCCTCCTATCTTACTTTCGTCATTCATAACTGTGTTATGATATTCCTCGATCATTTCTTTCATCTGCGCTTTAAATTCGTTTTTGCTGTAAACTTCTAATGATGCCTGCTCATAACAAGGCTCTGCGCTTTCTAATAAACAGAATGCTTCGAACTCAAAAGAATTGATATATAAAACACCGTCAGACAAATTCCCGTCATTGATCGCAATTTCCATACTCTGAGAGGTGATACCATTATTTTCGATTTTGTTATAACAAGCCTGCCGTTTCCACAAAATCACATTATCAATACAGAAGTAATCATGGATCACACCATCATCTTCGATTTGCTCCCAACGATAAGTAGCAGATTCGGGAACAACACCAACGGGTTCTGTGAACACAACGTATCTTATTTGTGCATCAGCGGTTGTAACAAACCCTTCATCGTGTTCTCCGATCGTATCATCTACTACACTATAATGAGCAACAATCGGTACGTTAAACATTGTAGAAGCACTTGATTCAAAAGCCTCTTTCGAGATTGAAGATCCATTATAATTCAATCCGGTATATGCAACTTTCAGAGTACCTAAAGCAAAAGATTTATTGAGATCTTGGATGTTTGTGACAGCAGTATCAAAAGTGTATTTTAATTTTTGAGTATTCAATTCTTGTATCACCTCCGTTTGATTATTTATTTATAAAAAAAATAAAAACCGTCAAAGACGGTTAGAAACAAAGTTTGTGCGAGATAATGCAAGAAGTATCTTTTGTAAATTTGAGAACTTGATTATTATCACAAACAAAAACAAATTTATTGTTTTCTTTTCCAATACAAGTCAAGCCTTCTGCTTTTAAATATTCAGCAGTTTTCGCATCAGATGTTTTTACAAAGCATTGCTTATCGGTCATTCGATTCGTGCACCTCCGTTTTTTCCCCAGCAACATCTGTGGTATCTTGAGCAGGTCTGCCAGCAGAAGAAGTAGTGTCAGATGATGATTGAGTATGAGTAGATGCGACCGGAACCATTTTTTCTTGTAAATCCATAATCTGATTTTCAAGCACAAGCAAACCTTCAAAGTCCGCAGACGAAATTCCAAATGAAGCAGCAGCAGCACATTTTACCGGGAAGCTGTACTGAGCTGCGGTCAACAGTTGGTTCTGTATATCTTTTTGGTTGTAAATGGTTTGATGCAAAAAGATCAGTTTGAAATGAATCGTACCCGGAAGTTGTTTTAATTTTTTGTTAATCCATCGTGCAATCTGATCCATGAGACTGTATACGATAGCGGCATCTGCTTCGATAGAAAGAGCAATTGCCGAACTGGATGTCACATCCGGATTGCCAAGAATGGCATTAGATGTACCGGCGGCAGCCCAGAAGTTGTTTTCACTCTGAACAACAGCGTCAGTATCTTGAGTGCTTCCAGATTTTTCAAAGTTTAAAACATTCATGTCCATCGGACTCATGCTGAATCCAATGCTTTCTGGAATCTCCGGAGCAATCTGTTCATAAAAGCTGGTTGCCATCGGCATGGGAATTTTAAATGCACCATTCTCAAATGGTATTTTCATGTTGATTAACTTATAATTACCAGTTTCCGTTTTGGACTTGGTTAATTCTTTGTAATCGGCAATATCGTAAATATCTGGAAACGTTCCGGCAAACGGAGGGATGATCGCTAAGGTGCTAGAATTTAATTTGATACATACAGAATTTTTGGGATTAAGTTCTTGCCATCTTTTATTGGTTTTATCGGTATGATATAATTCATACTTCAATTTAAATTCCATTCCGTAATAATCCAATAATTCCTGACGGCTATCAAAATATCCAAAATCAAATTCAAACGTATAGATACCATCTTCTACTGCAACAATTCTGCAATATTTCGGAGGTAGTTTCTGAATATAATATGAGTCTTTGGTTTCATATTCATACCCATAAAAGACATCTTCCAGAAAGCAGGTTTCCGCAATCTTAATACACTCTACGTGCAGATTCATAAGATCACATTGTTCGACTGCTTTTTTATACGCAGTCATGAAAGATTTCTTATTTACTTTTGAATTGGTATATACTTTCGTAGGGGCGAGAAACCAATTAAATGTGCCCATCTTTGCATAGTAGTTAATCAGTCTGCGATAATGACTCGATATATTATACAGATAAACAGATGCTTCACGCAGTTCATTCTCACGCAATTCTGGTTGATTCAAAATTTCTAATATGCGATCTTTATTAAACTTTGTATATACTTTATTGTAATTGCGATAACTACCCGGCGGTCTTAGATATTGTTTCGCCAATTTTGCATATCTTACAAAAGCATCTAAATCTTCTTGCTTTAAGTTGTTTTCTTTTTTGTCTGCCATTTGTACACCTCGCTAAGAAATTCTTATTTTCGGTGCTCGAAATGGCAACCGTAAATTATCTATGTCAGCCTTTGTTGGCTTGTTTGTAATAATGTCTCCACGTCTTAAATCAGCAAGATACCAGCACAGTAAACCAAATGCGAACGCTCTATCATCGTGCATTTTATTTCTCTTATCGGCAGGGAAGTCATATCTGACACTACCTTGATTTGTATACTTGCACATCGTTACAATTTCTGTTTTTAATAGATCAATCTGAGATGCAGCAACTAATTGTTCTGGACTTAGTTGTGTGATGGTTTCCGTACCGTCATCTGCAATGAAGGTTAAATAATCTCGACCCTCTGGGTCAGCGGGGAAAGAGACTACTCCTAACTTAACCATTTTTTCCAAAGAATCAAAAATCGCATTACGATGTCCGCGCGGATCAACCAGTGTCAACAAATCTAAAGCATCGGGATAAGTAGCGATAGCAGTTTCATTTGCTTTATGGGCTTTGTCGATAATACCTTTATGTTCTACTCCGGCTTTGTCTTTCCAGTTTGCAAGCATATAATCTGTCACGCCGCCGATAATTTGTCCACCGGCACCGGAGTCACATACAATCTGCTTGATATTTTCATAATCAAGTTTTCCGAATTGTGAGCCATTATACGAAAGCAATAACTCTTTAAAGCGTTCTACTTGTTCTGGGAAACGTAAGGGTGTTCGTTGTTTGGTTCTTACGTCAACCAACGAAACAACATTCAAGATTCTCATTTTCCAGCCAACTGATTTTTCTTGGTAAAACTCTGCGATAATTATTACAGAGTTATCGTTAAGACGAGCAGAGTCCCAAGACATAACAATTTGTCGTTTGCCAGTATCGTTTGATAATACCGGAGCATATGTATCAGTGCACTGCATCAAATCTCTACGAGAGATGATTTGTCCCTCAAAAGAATCAGCACTGAATTTGTTATAATATTCTCGCAGTGCTCTATCTCGATCTTCCGACATCATCTTATCAATGTTATCTTGTGATACTAACGGCTTATACGGTTTGCCTCCAAATTTTGCATTCAATAACATGTCAGCATTAAAGTCGATAGCGAAATAGCGGTTGTCTCCGAGAAGCATTCGCTCCGCTATATTCTTAAACTTTTTATAAAATCCAGAAGATGTATCAGAAGCAGAAGATGCGTAGAGTAACTGACGCGGAAACCCTTTTGGCTCAACTGTCACATCTACATTGCCGCCGAGCTTGAAGTCGGCGTTCTGGTTTGCAAAAGCTTCTGCCTGTACAAAGAGTTCGTCCGAAAACCATCCAGCTTCATCAAATACAACAAGCGATGCACGTTTACCCTTAATATTAGTTGGATCTGAGTTCAACGTATGAATAGACGAATTGTTGAACAACTTCATTTCAAAAGAAGTAGGGTCATGTTTGAAACCAGTTGAATTTGCACCATCGCGTACCAGTTCACTTTCGAAGACATCTGTAACGCCAACAAAAGATTCGATTCTACGAGTAGCAATCTGTTCTATCTTTTTAAAAATTTCCTTAGATTGTTCGCCTACCTTGCCTAGCAGGTAAGTAGTATGATACGGAATCAGCAACGACCGCAACATAACATAAATTGCAATCTTTGTAGTTTTACCGGCATTTCGACACTCAAGCCACAATACGAAAGATTTGTTCCATGAGTTGATAATTGCATACTTCTGCAAATCCAATAAATCAATACCGAACACAAGAGATGCAAAATCTACAGGGTTCTTGCGTCCCCACTGAATGAACTTACAAAACCGAGTATACTCTCTAATCTTTTTTGCGCTCAACGCAGGATATGCAGTATATAAAAGTTCCAACAAATCTGGATCGGTCAAATCCATCTCGTCTATATGTAACTGAGCAATGTCAAAGTTGATAGTGTCGAATTTAATATCGTCTATTTTTATTACGTTTTCCATAGGTATCACTTCGACATCTTAGTTTCTAAGTCTTTGATTTTGATATTTAAGAGACGATTGGTTTCCTCAAGATCGTCATTCTGCTTTTGCAACTCAGATAAAAAAGTTCTCTGCTCTGCACATAGTCTCGCGTAATCATCTCCGGTCATACCCATTTCATCTATGAGAGCTTTTGCATTCATCTGTGCAATCTCACGGAATGATTCAGACATATTGACATCATGAATGTTAACCTTAGATAAGGTGAAATTCGCATCAGACATTTCCTTCATCTTGTTAGATAGGGTGTTAACTCCCTGAGTTGATTTGCTACTTGTCTTTTCTGAAAAACCATTCTCATTTGCAATACGTGTAGCAGTAGAGGTTAGTTTCTCTTTCATATTTGCATATGATGTCATCAAACCAATGTCTGGATTATGAGCGTTCATTTCTGCGGTCATGAGTTTATCTAAAGTATCAATTTGCAAAAAGGTCTTAACCATCAATATAACATTCTGTAATTTATGCGGATCTTGCTCAACAGAATCAGTTATGTATCCGGCACTTGTATTGTACAAAAATTTTAGTTGCTCATCTGTATAATTTCCAGACGAAGCGAATGGGTCATATCCTACCAGAGAAACGACATTATCTTTATTCTTTCGGTCCTCAATAGTCCACGATGTTGTTCTATCAAACGACTTCGAGATCTGTTGTTTGTCTTCTGATGTCGTTTGAGGACGAGGTACTGAAACAATATTATCCAAACTGTCTACAAAAGATAAGCCTTTAAAGCTGCGGTTAACAGATGCAATGTAGCTACCGATAGAAAAATTACAATTGTCAAACATAGCCTGAGCCATGTCTTTGTCATAATAATAATTAAATGTACAACAAAAGCGAATGAGTCCATTCATCAGATCGGATTCTTCACAATATTCCTCAAAGATTTTATTCGTGCAATCCTTGCAAACGCAAATGCGATTATTTTGTCCGGCGAAAACCGAAGACCCATCTGTCTTTTTATAAAAACTTGTTTCGGGTCTTTTGGGCACAATCCCACAGCGAGTACATTTTATTTGTCTGCTGGCGAATACAAACATCTCTCCCTGTTTCGTATTCTTTGATTCTGCCAGTCGTTGGTCTGAACGCAATTCAAGAAGATCCATTACAAACCAACCTTTCTATTAAAAATCATACTTGTCTTTCGCCGCACGAATACTATTTGTATCAGCTTGCAAATAATGTTTGCGAGTAGTTTCGGTCGATTCATGGTTTAACAAAGAAGAAATATCCTCAAGCGGCATACCGGCTAATTTAAGTAGCTGGCTGCCGGAATGTCGGAAATCATGAGGGTGTAGAGTAGGAACCCCAATCATACGACCAACTTTACGTGCCCAGCTATATAAAGTAGAAGTAGTAGCTGCGCCGACCTTGCCATCTTTTCCCTTACCATAAAATACATAACCGCCGTCATTCACACAGTTAATATCTCTGAACTGCTGTAACTGCAATAATTTATGACACACCTCAGTAGAGAAAAACAACGTCACAAACTTACCTTCTTTTTCAAGCACGTCTGTAACAATTCTTTCGCCAAAGTTAATTTGCTCCCATCGGATGTTTGCTACTGCATTCACTCTCGCCATAGTAGACAAAGAAAAAAGAGCATAGCATTCCAATGTCAAGTCACCGTTTTCAAACAGTTTCTTTTTCATTTTCTCTACTTGCTCTATAGTTAAATATGTCTGAGTAATTACATCGACATCTTTGACTGGGCGATCTACAAACTCCATTGGATTTTCTTGTATCTTTCGTTTCTTTCGTAAGAATTTGTAAAACGCCGAAATGCTAGAATAACGCCGTCTCATACGGCGAGTATTGTTGCCCTGCATTTTACAATAATAAAAGAAGTCTGTCAGGTCATCTTCGGTCAGTTGTAAAACAGATTTATTATCTTGATTGTCATACACGTAGATCAGCCATGAATCCAAATCATTTAAATACCCTGTAATAGTTCCCGGAGATAATTCACGCAATGCCATATCCTTACGATACGCTCTCAGCAAACTTTTAGTTTCCGGATTGAAAGCAGAAATTTTTTCTGCATCAAAAGTCTTGATTGGCTTACTCCGATTAGCTCTCGCCATCGTCATCGACCTTCTTATACTTAGTTTCCAGTTCAGCCAAACGTCTGCGCTGTTCAATCTGGGATACCGGCTGCTCTGCAACACTATCACGCAATTTGCCAGTGGGAGTAGCAACTACTTTATATTTGAGCGGAAGGTAGACGGTGCCCTGCTTCTGATAACTGTAGTGATAATGACCCCCAGTCGTTTTAATCTGGTATCTCATGAAGCCACGCTGGAACACTTCTTCACCTGTATTCAAAGCGTCCAGAATTACTTCTTCATATGCTTTCACGAACTCTTTCGCAAAGTCCTGCGTGATATTCATTTTATAAGCAATTTCTTTTACAATGTTTTTTGTTGTCATTAAATCACCCCTATCAGTTAACGTGTACAGTCTTTTTAGACACAATTGATATTGTGACTTCCGTGTCTGCAAAACATGACAGCCAATCATTTACGTTCCAATAATTATTATCGTACCAAACACACCAGCCGCCGTAGTCCGGATCGTATTCCAGCACGCCTGTAACTTCTTGTTTTGTGGTTGACTGTATTCCGAACATCATGCGTAATTCAAACCTTCGACACACTTGTGATAAAAAGTGTTTGCATCATGGCCACGCATACGTGCAACAATGTAGAGTGCGTCCCAATCATCGTTACACATGTAATACTTGTGTCCGCATGTCTTCACAAGTCTATGGTTTTTATTTCGCTTGCGGAGTTCCTTCACTTCGGAGGTCTGTAAAATAATCAAAAAATTTTCCCTTTCTTTTCTAAATTTGGGGCATAACCCCTTAGGTAGATCAACAAGATTCTTGTCAAAAGTTATTGTCAAAAATCGTTGTCAGATTTTATTGTCAAAATTTCTTGCGACATATTTAGTATTCATAATAGCAAAGTAAAAACCTCCCCGCTCTGGGGAGGTTTTCTTTAATTAAAGCATTCATCATACAAAGCGTCAATGTTGTTATCAATCAATTGATGTTCGCCAACATTTTTAAAATTCACAAGAAACTTAAATCTCTGCATATTCGACTTGACTTTAGAATCCCACGCATGTATCTTTTTGTTCGACATAGTTACTTTTTTCAAATAGCCAAGAAAAATGATCTCCGATAAATAAGTCATTCGCACTGAACTATATGAGAGGTGCAGCCAGTTGCTAAAAGCAAGAAGGGATACGTCAAATTCATTGTCCGAATTCGCAGCAGCTTTTGCATAACACAAAAACGCGAGAGCAACTTTACGAACTTTCGGGTTATCGAATTTCTTTTTGATTTCTTCAATGTCGCGCGAAGAAATCATCACAGCGGTATTTTCTCGCAATCTGACTTTATCATGAGAAGCACGATAAATAATTTGATTAACGTTGATTTCTCTAACGTTTAAAAAAATCTTTTGGCTAGTAGCCCAAGAAAAAATTTTCTCTCTTACTTCCGAAGGGTCAAGTCCCTGCTGTAAGAAATATTTTGACATCAGATAACAATGCTGATACATGCACTGCTTGTTCACTCCTTTGCCGTTTAATAAATCTTCCACCAGTAAAACTTCGTTAATCAAATAATCTGCTCCATTCTGTAATGATTTCCTAAATACTCGTATTCACCATCTGGATCTCGCATAGGGAGAGCAGTCTCAACATTCTTTAAGTTTGATAAAACACCCTCGCTGCCTACGATCCAAATAAATTTCTTATTCTTCTTTGGATGTCTCTCATAACACACCCTGACAATCAAGTTCGCAAGCTCACACGGGTTCGGGCACACATCTAAGCATTGCAGCCGATATGAGTTGTAAAAGGCAGTCCAGTCAGGAGCGTCAACATACTCTGTTGGAGATTGGCTTACTGTCAAGCCGAGAGCACGCCGGTATTCCTTTACAACCTCATTGTTCTCTTTTAAAAACTTTTTGTAGATGACTTCCAGTTTATCCAGTTTTGATTCATCTACGGGGATAGATGGGTCAATCATAATCGTCCAGTCAAAGTTGCGCTGTAAAAAATGCTCTGGCAAATTTAACTCTTTCGCTATATGATAGCGGATCTTGTGTTTGTTCTTTCGGCCCTTTTGCTCTTGGTGCCACGACTCAAGCTGCCAACAGAGACGATTCATGTTGCTATTCGCCTGAGATAAATGCTTCATACTCGCATAGTAATCAGAAGCATACTTCATAAAATAGGGAAGGGGTCTGCCATACTTAGCGATATAACGCGGGACATTGTATACAACACCCGTCTTTGCAGAGTCGATAACCTTTCCATTGATAACCGATAATAAGTCTACAAAAGACTCATACTGCTGGCGTGTTTTCTCTGAGGTTGGCTTTTTGTTGTGGTATGCAGTGGCATAGTTCGATACCTCTCCGATCATGTTACTATGATCTCTCAAGATCATGCTGGCACGATTTTCTAATGTATCTTCTTCATCTAACACTGTAATCTTATCTTCTATATCAATGGTGATTGGTGCATCTCTGTGAACACCCTTCATCATGATTCTATTATCGGTAACAAAAACTAAGTCTCCGTCAAAGTCACAACCGTTCAAGCGTTGCGGAGTAATTGAATGACCGTTCACCATACACACGTTGACCAAATGTCTGCAATACTTGTTCGTTAAATCATTATTGACGGCATTCAAAATCACGTGTTCAGATCGGCATATGTGCGGGTTACGCTCGATCAGATATTCTCCATTAAATTCTCCTTCGCGGTTAAACGTAAAGAACTCGTCAGCAGCAAGGCAGCCAGTAGGGGAGAGGCCGCCTATATGTTCCATCAGCATAATCAGGTCCGGTGCAATAAATTTGAAGCACGCTTTCAAATACAGCTTACCGCATTTCATCTCGTCAATCGTTTTATCAATCAAAGAGAAGATATAGTGACGCACGCTTTCTTCGTCAATCATGCGCCTGTCTTTCAACAATGCTTCCATGTATTGATTCAAACCTTTGTGTTGATCCGCATACAATCCGAGAAAAGCATATAATGCAACCGGTTCGCCAGATAAGATACGTTCCATGTTGTGTACAGAATAAGCAGCCAGCGGGGCGAACTCATCAAACGGTAAATCTAAATCTTGTAATATCTGATAATTGGCTCTGGTATAGATAGGTTCTTCATCGAGAGAGAAGTTCCACTTAGCAATTCCGATGCAGTGATTATATTGACGGAACAGTTTCCAGTAACGCTCCCAGTCAGCGTATGTCCCCGTATCTTTAAAATACTTTTTACCCTTATACATGCTTTCGCACATGATAATAGCTGGGGGAGCAGTCGGAGAAACATCATGCTTCATACCCCAAACATCTGTGATCTCTGTCACGCCGCGCTCCGCAAAAAAAGTAGTATAATCCATCTCATGAGTAACGCCTTTAATAAATGGAGCACGCCATAATATAGTAGTAGGGTCGGTCTTTGAGTCTAACATACCGCGTACCGCATCCGTAATATCTGGATGATGAATACCGCAGCCATCAAATACATTTATATCAATGTCTCTCGTACCTGTTGCAATATCTTTCTGTTTCCACGTAAAAGGTTCGCCAGTGTCATGATTTACCAGCTCGACTTCTTTGTCATAGACATACTTAATTTTTTGATTTGGGATTGTCTTTTCATAGTCCGGTACAATAATGATGCGCGGATACCAATCTTCTAAGCAATGACAAGAGCTTAACATCAGCCCTCGATACGCATACCATTTAGAAAGTACGGTAGACTTTAAATGTATTCCCATAGTGACACGCTCAGTAAGTTCTGCATTGATAGTTTCATCTACAAAAGATAATATAGATGTTCGTGTCATTGAAGCAGAACGTTCGCAGATAACATAGTGCCTTGAGCCAACATAAAATCCTTCGCAGATTAAACGATTCATTTCATCTGCGTGAGATTTTCCCGTCTTACAATTCACAAAGATAATGTAATCGTTGCGCTTGCCGCAGTCTCCCGTAATCAATCTGATTTGACGGAACAACATATTGTCTTGCTGATTTACATAATATGCGGCAAGACTCTCTGCCTCTGTAAAATCAAAATCATGATTCATCAACAGGGGCAGAGAGATCTTTAACACTTTATAAAGCGGTGGTGCAAAAATCTCGCGTCACCTCAGTTTGTATACTCGGAGCAATAGATACTCCAATCATTGAACCATTCGTCAAAATATTCTTCGTATTCGCACACTCCTATATTATCGTAGCTGCATACACTATAATGGTCGCATACACTGCATTCTTCGTCAGTAATCGTTCCTTGGCAGAGAGGTGCAAACAAACACTCACACATGTTCCTCACCTCCAACACAGGGATAACCTAGTAAACGATGTAATTCATATATGTTGCGAATCAAATCTCGATAGGTATCTTCTGCGTTAGATTCACGATTAACCCAGTTTATCTGTTCATGTTTCGGACGCAAACACATAGTCTTGCGTATCTCGGCGTTATAATCTAATAAATGCCGATGCAGTAAATATGCGTTGTTTTTGATTTCCGACATGCATGTTTCTATCACTACTTCATTCAGCTTAACCACCGCCATTGTGAATAAAATGTATCGTGTGGCATTAGACCAACATTCGCTTGCCACAGTTCGGACAGTACGGAAAACGGTCTTTATAGACCATGCCACAAGAAGCACACGAGTACAAGTCTCCGACATCTTTACTTTCTAATGTTACCCATGCAGATGATTTAGATACGATTTCATCTTGAATCGTATCGTGAATCTTTTCCAATGCAACCACACGATTAAAGCATACGGTTTTATAGTATTCAAAAATTGAACCGGGTTTCTTAGCACGCGAATCTTTTTTTAATATATCATATGCTGCATCCGCAGACATAATCTCATATCGTAAAAAAGACAAAGCCGTTTCTAACGTCATAATACAGAATCACTCCTATTATATCAATTTACGTCCGCAGTTCGGGCAATACTTAAAAGAGAATTCCTCAAAAGCACAAGCGTCACTCGATACATCTCCGATAACTTTACGCCATCCTTCTAATTCGATGCCGCAACAACTACAAATAAAATCATCAGACGGATGCCAAACAGACACATTCTCTGCTCGATTGTCGTTCTCTTTATAAAGCAAAGCATTGATAGACATCCGGCGAACCTCTAACTCGCGAACAGTGTTACGCAAGCATTCTTCATTTTCCGGACAATCTTCAAGATCCGTGCTGGCAAAATAACTTTCGACTTCTTCCAGAGTGTTTACCTCATCTTCTAAGTACGTGATTGCCTCATTCGTTGTCATTGTTAATTCCTTCTTTCAGCGTGCTTTCTACAATATCGGTACGATAATGATAAGCTCTGTTGGTTTGATACTGTTCTTCTTTGCGAATACTACCAAGAACCTGTTGCAATTCAGACAGAGCTTTTTTATTGCTACGTGACCATTTAACCAAAGGGGAGAGAATAGCGTTTGTATCTTTCGCTTTTCGTCTCTCACGGCGGATAGAGGGAAGAAGATCAGTGATCTTCTTCCGTTCTAAATACGGATCGTCATTGAATTCTAAGTAATGCAATATATCTTGAGTTTTCTTATCGCATTCCTCTAAAGTTTCCTTTGCCAGTTCTGCTTCTGTCTCAGAGTGGGAAACAAAATCTAAAAAGGACTTAACTGTTAAACTGTTCTTCATATGCCTCCGGTGCGAACTTCTTGTACAACTTTCTCAATCTATTTTTATTTCCTACAGCGTGTTCAGCCAGACAGATGTTAATGCCTGTAATAGCGTCAAACTCATCTTCCGGAAAATTCTTTGCGGTTGTCACGCTGCCATCAGACCAATCCATCGTGGTTACAACGGTACCGTCATCATTGCGATGAAAAATTACGTGCTTCGGTTTAGCTACGATAGGCTGGTCCTCTACAAGATTATTCAGTAAATCAGTCTGTCCCCAAAGTAATTTGAGAATCACAGAGAGAGTATCCGCAGCGCGATGCAATTGAGTCGTGATGCTTTCAGCATCTCCACGCGACATTGCTAATAACTTCGGCATATCAACACCGTAAGGTGTTTTCTGCAACATCTCCACGTATTCATCAATACGCTTTCCACACTCGTTAAGGTTTTCTAAGTTCACTGTACTGCACCTCCATAAATATTATTTAACTCGATCAAAGTATTTCCTGAGAGTGTCTTCGACTTTACCCTCATATTCCGGCAACAAAGGACCATCATATCCGGCTGCTACCTCAAATAGATGATTCAATACATCTTCTGGGTGCCGAGACATCGACTTTCCATACGCACAAGAGAAGATGGTCAGAGTAGAATGTAATGCTTTGTTAAAAACTTCTGTACTGCATTTCTCGCCGCTCTCCGTCCTGATAATATAATATAGAATCGCGGGACACAAAGATTTAATGTTTCGCATCAGTTCTTCGTGGCTTGATAATAAGTCTTCTGCTGCGGATACAATCTCTTTCTTTCTTTTACCAAACAAAAAATCACCTACCATTCTTTTATTATTATACCATATTTGACAAAATAATGCAATATTAAAATGTTAAAACTATTAGCTAGTCTATATCAAAGGTTGCACTTGAAGATAACCCACGTGCAGAAAACGGTAACACCCTGGTTGGACGGTAAAAAAGGGTATGGGAAAAAACTCACGCAGAAAAAACTCACGCCGGATACGATGGAAAAAACTTACGCATATATATATTTATATAAGGGTATGGGAAAAAACTCACGCAGAAACCCTCCCTTTTTCGCTTAGAATTATTCGATTAGCGTTACCATCCAAAACGTTTGTTTCTTAACAATAATCTTTTGCACTTCGAACGGGAGGCATTCTGCTTGTAGTTCTTTGTTTATTTTATCTATTGTCTTTACTAAATTCCTGTATGTGTCTCTATAGTTGAGTTGTCGGCAAAATTCCTTACGTTCTTGTAAATCAAATTCTTTACCGACAACTCTAAGTAAATATACATACCTCACGATATTAGAGTGTAAAGCAATTTCACGGTCAATAGTATTACAATCAAACTCGCCTTGAAGAAAGCTGAGAAAATTTTTTCCTGAATTTAACACCTCGCGGCAGCGTTTGATTCGATGTACATAATACCGATACGTTAACTCTGATGCCTGTAAAAGTGGATTGCCACGCTCATCGCTCCCCCAAAAAATAAGTCTGGAAGGTTTATATTGATGTCGTTGTAGATACCGTTGCTTGTAAGCTACCTCTCCATACCTGTTAAGATAAATGACAGGCTCAATCTTTTTCTCCCAATCTTTGATAGATCGTTGCATCATGCTAGTAGATTGATCCTTTACATATACTTGTAGGGAATCAGTTTCGTGTTTTATTCTGCGTCTGCCAATACACTGCTTGATTTGATCTATATCATCCAGATCGCAGATGATATATTTGATACTGGTATCGTTCAGATTGAATCCAATATCAAGACAAGTAGTCGCAAACAGAATGATGCAAGGTAGCTTTTCTGACTCCAACATTGCTTGCTTACTATCTTCATCAACATACTTTGAATACTCGTTATTGGCTTCTGAACAGATGAACAGAGAGCATTCTCTATATTTCTGGTACAAGTCTCGTAGAAGCTGAATGTTGGTTGAGAAACAAACAGCTTTTACATTTTCATTGATGGCTTTAGATAGAACGTGTTCGATGCTGATTTGATTCTGATACACACGAAGCGTCATTGATTTGTAGCAAGCTGGCAGATAATAAGAAGTATAATAGATATTTTTTTGTGAAAACCTTTGCTGTAAATAGGTATCCATACCATATGGCGTAGCAGATAAAAAGAAACGTACAGCAGAACAATTGAATACTTCTTTCAATAACAAATCTGTATTGGTATCTATGATAGAGTCGGATATAAAACGATGATATTCGTCAAATACAATGTAATCGTACTTGTATAAGACGTATGGTTCTCCTGCTAATATACGAGACTCAAGAGCTTGATAGGTGGTAATAGAGATGTAATCTTGCTTGCCAGCTTTTACAATCTCGTTGTAAAACTGATCGCGCGGGTTAGCTCTACTGATTATGTAGAGGACTCTTTTATTTTGCTTGGCTGCTACATTATATAATGTATGTTTACAGAAGTAACTTTTGCCACCGCCTGTACCTACATTTAAAAAGATAGCAGAGTTAGAGGGAAAAGATACAATGTCGGCAGCATGAATCAAATCTGATACATGTGTATTCAGCGTATGTTTACTGGTAGTTAGTTGATAAATAACAATCAGTCCTTTACAAGAAATTTTACCTGTGCTATCCACTTTTCAGGAGGAGGGCTTAATGCAGAAAGCTACGAATCCCCCCCACCCCCCCTAGGGGGCTTTCTTTTTTTGCGGAAAGATAGTATACATCTACCTTTGGCAGTTTAGATTGGCAGCTCGATAGACAGAGATAGTTTATGTTTTTAACAATAATATGTTTCAACAATCTATTCTAGCATGATCTAAAGTGGTTGTCAATGTAACATTGTAGCGTGAAATGGAAACATTTTCATAGTTTGAACATATCGGTTCTGTGAGAAAAATGGATAGATATAGAGGAAAGATTGAAAATATTTGTGAAAATAAACGTACATTTTTTGTAAGAAAACAGTATTTTCTATAAGAAAAACTCTGCATTTTGTAGAAAAAATGGTGGTTTATTTGAAGAAAATGTATAGTTTTTTTGAAAAATTTTATAGAAAAAGTATGGTTAAATGCAGAAAAAAGTTATATTTTTTAATGTTTTTAGTAGATATTTGGAATGTTTATGGAGTAAAAGGTGAAATAGTTTGAATAGATTTTTTGATAAACTATGGGAAATATCTTCTTGAAAGTGCTCAAAAAGTTGTAAAATAACCCCTATTTGGCTTATTTTAGCTGTCTAAACGGGTTGAAAATGTTCGCAATGCTAGACAAAAAAATAAGTACGTGCACGGTCTTTTTAATTTTTATGTGCAAAATGCTGTAAATTAGCACATACTAACAAATTTTTTTATGCAAGTTTACAATTTTGATAAAAAAGGCGGTTTGAGTCCATTTTTTGTCCATTTATTGCAATATTTTAACATATTTACACCATTTTTGCGCTATTTTCGTACTATTTATGCCACTGTGTTATATATTTATACATACTATTTAACATAGTATGTAATACTATATTGTATCAATATATATCATATCAAATAGTATACAATACTATATCATAGTATATATACTATACTAAGTAGTATGTAATACTATATTATATTACTATATCATATACATCATATAGTATCGAATACCACTTGCTATATATATAATATAATGTATATATATCTCGAAAAAAATTTTAAAAAAGTGCTTGACAAGCTCGCAAACGAGTGATATAATACAAGCATCAACAAAAGACCGATGCACGGCGGCTTGAGTGTCCCCGCGGTCAGTTGATAAAAAACATTTTAAAAAAGTGCTTGACAAGCTCGCAAACGAGTGATATAATACAAGCACAAACAAAAACAAACGGCACGTATTCAGCGTGTAATCTGGATGTAGTAGCTTATAGTATTATCAATAATCATGGCACGCACTCAGCGTGTAATCTGAGTATCAAAAGTTGATAATGACCCGCGCTGGTTGACGGTCACGAAAACCAGCATACCGCGTGACGGGTTGCCGTCACAACGTAGGCAAGTTGTTAACAATTGACAAGCAAGTGAAAAGCCTGCATTGTATCTCGATAATTTTATATCGTTTGAGTGCTCAAACAGCCTTACAAACTGCTGAGAACAACGCTAATGCTGTATTTGTCTTTACAGCTATATCAAATAAAAGGCGGTATAGTACAGAGTGAAAACTATACTTAATGGGTAGTTATACCCTAAAGTTGAGAAAAATAATCGGCTATGCAGTTACCGTGATATGTCCGGTAAAATCTGCATAGTTGTACAATATATTCAGTGTAAAGTATTCACAAGATATTTTGCACAAAAAACAGTTTTCGAGAGGGTCTGTATAAAAACCCTCTTGTCCATAGAAGTTTATTCACAAACGCCGCTAAAAAGCGGCACGGAGAAAGGACAAAATCATGAAAGGTATCAACGTAAAGAAGAATGAGAATAACCAGTACGAAACCAAACGTGTGTGTGACCCGGAAGGGAAAGAGCATACTATTCGCTGGTCTGCTTTGGGCGCGGCGTGTGTCAAGGCTGGTTGGAACAACGGTTTCCCGTCTCTTGACATGGACACGGAACCGCTGAAACAGTCGTTACATGCACTCTACGTGCATCTGTCCGATGCATATAGAGCCGCGCATGACATCGGCTTAGCTGATACCAGCAAAGCCGATGAAGCAAAAGCCGCTCTGTCTAACAGTAAGACCGCGAAAACGGGCGCGGTTCAGGCGTTGAAAAACGTCTGCGGGTTGCTTGCAACCCGAATTAACCATAAGGGTACCCGTAAAGCTGCCCTTGTGGTTACCGATACGTCCATAGAGTATCTCTATGGTGTTCTCACCAAGTCCGGCGGACTGGTGACAGAGGCAACATTCGTAAAGAACGCCATGCCGCACATTATCCGTTGGATCGTCGGCTACTCAGTAGCCGATGCCGAAAAGGCTGCTTCCGCTGAGAATAAAGCGGAAGCAGACAAGAAGAAGGAGAAGAAAGACAGAAATGCCGAAAAGGACAACGCTCAAGCAGCGTTGAACGCCACTGAGGAGAAAGTGGCGAAGTTAGAAAAGGCGGCTACTGAACAGCGTGTAAACGCTCAAAAGCTGAGAGATGCAATCTATGCCGGTGTAGAAGCTGGCAAGATTGACCGCGAATACAGTCAGGTCTTGCTTGACCTGATTGGCTAACATCGGGCGGTTTTCAAGGGCATCCGCACAAAAACCCTTGTCCATGGAAGTTATTCACAAAATGCCGCCAAAAAGGCGGCACGGAGAAAGGATAGAACAATGAACGAAAACAAGAACAACCGCGTTGGCGGTATCACTCTCATGCACAAGGATTCCCGCAAGGATTTCACCAAGGATTCCACGCCGGAATCCTGCGTGAAGATTGTCAACCTCACGCCGCACGCCATCACCGTTTTGAAGAATGGTGAGGAAATCGCCGTTTATAAGGCGTCCGGATACATCGCAAGATGCGAATCCGACACCGTTGTGGTCGGGGAAATCGCAGGAATTCCCCTGACGAAAACAGAGTTTGGGGAACTCTATCTCATTGACAGAGACAAGTTTCGATACGAACTTCCTGCGCAGCAGGACGGAACGTTCTATATCGTGTCCGCTCTGGTTGCCCGCGCCGCTGGGCGTGAGGATTTCGTTATTGTGAACGATACAGTTCGTGATAACGATGGACGCATCATTGGCTGTCAATCGTTTGCCCGTGTATAACGGGCAGGTTCTCGCGGGTTTATCCTAAAGCCCGCATCCATAGAATGTATTCACAAAAGAATCCACTAAGGATTTCGCCGGAGAAAGGAAATGAATTATGAAAAAGAAAACCATGAAAAAGGCTGTACGTGCGCTGGTTAACGCTTGCGCGAAAGAGAACCGTTGGCGTACAGGATGGGAATTTCTCCCTGCCCGCAAACCGCTTAACGGTAGTTACATGCGTCACGCGATGCATGTGGCTCGTGTATACCAGTCCGGCGGTGGCTGGATTCCGCTCGTATGGACTCCGGACGGGATGCTGTGCGGCACCATCCGTGAAAGTTATCTCTTTTGCGGCACGCCAAGGTTTTCGGATAAGCGCAAATACGCGCTTATCTGGCAGGATGACAACGAGCGGTTTACAGTCCTGCGCGTGGATACCCACGCAGATAATGTATACGAAACACGAAGCTGGGAGGATTGAAAAAAATACAGACTCAATGCAAACGAACACAAAAACGGAGGAAACGAACATGAAGAAGATTATGAGCATCATCGCGGTTATTTTGACCGCAACGATTCTGGGCGGCTGTACGGCTGCTCCGGCTGCAAACGCCGAGGATTTGAACAGCGTTCCCAGCGCGGGAACGCAGGAAGTCAGCATTTTCGAACCGGATACAGCGGTATTGGATTCCGTACCGGACACGATTGTGCCAGACGCAGGAAGGGAAACCGGTGAGGATTTCACCAAGGATTCCAGCGAGGATTCCGGCTCTGTATTGGAATCGCGCGAGGAAAACGCGGAGGAAATCAGTGCAGATACCGCGAAAGAGGATTCCAGCAGCGTTTCAGACGCAAATATTCTGCGATTTATGCAGGAAGTTGCGCCCGAAATGGGCTATACAGTTCGTGTCGTGGATTCGGATCAGCTCACGCTCCGCGATTTAGAGGAGCGTAAGGATTCTTATGTTCTAGTAGAACGCATGGAATCCATCGTAGAGGATACCGAAGGAAATGGACGCATCCTCAATGCTGCTGCTGATAGTGGCAACTACATCAAGTTTGACGCTGGGGAATTCAACGTTGGTGACTTGGTGGAAACATACTGTGTATATGACAATTCACAGTATACTGACACCGTGGAAATGAGATTTGATTTTCTGGTTGGAAACGTACAGGAAATCACCAAGTAAAGACACAACAAAGAAAAGGCAACGAGTTTTCGTTGTCTTTTTTAATTACAGAAAAAAACGGAGGGAACGATATGAACGAAAGAGAAATTCAGGAAGTGTTGGAAATCGCCAACACACCGGCACGGCGCAAGGAATTGGATTGTGCCATGGATTTCATGAAAACATGTGATTCAAAACACGACAAGACTGAAAACCATGAGGAAATCAGTCTGGTTGAGACAGTATTCACAAGTTTCATGTTTTGCCTTGTTATTGGTTTGATGCTGATAACAGGGATTCTGTTCGGATAAAAGAGGAGGACGAGGAAATGAACATACGGCAGATTGAAAGCAATTTGTATATTGCAGTAGCTTGCTTGATGGCGGCTACAGGTCTTACCAAGAAGGAATTCACAACGGCAGCAGGAGTATCATATTGCACACCGTATTTCTGGGAAACCAGAACGTTTCTGCCGTCTAGGAAAACGGTAGATAAGTTGGCAGAAGTATTTTCTGAGGAATTTCCAACAGAAATACGGAAGCTGGAAGCCGCCCGCTCTGCGGTCGAGGATTTAAGACGCAGCGAACGAGAAAGTTTGGTGGATCGCCTGCCGAGTCCAAGTTTACGCAACCAATTCGAACACAAGGCACCGTATTGTATCATTGGAACGACTGAGAAGGTCGGAATTTACGACTACGGCACCACGCATGAAGGATTCGGAACCGTTTTAGCTGCTTGGATGCAGCCGAAAGATGGGAATCCAATGTTCCGCAGGACACAGGTTCGTAGGAATGGAACCGGTGTATATCTGGTAAAGTGCGGAAGCCAAATCTACTTTATCGGAAAAGAAAATATGTCCGAGGATTTCAGAACGTTCTTGGAAGGAATAGAGGAGGGATAAGCATGAAAAGATATGTGATTTGGAACTCCGATGCTGTTGATGAGGAATTCGTTAAGGCAGAACGAGCAGAAATGGAAGCTGTATATCCGAATCAGACCGATGATTGGTGGTGGAGATTCGCTGAGGACACCAATCAGGAATATCTGAATTGTGAAAAGATGAATCTGAGTGGTATTGAATTCCCAAAGGAAATCATTATCTTCGCGGAGTTAGGTTTGTGGAGCGGAAGGAGACAAGCATACCGTAAAACCCACACAAACCGAGTATCCGATGTTTTAAAGACAGGATACCTGAGAGGACCATCCAATATTGAATATTGGGTAGATGCCTATGGAAACCTGCGTGCTGAGGAATCGCACCATGATGCCACGAATACATATTTGTTCCGTGTTTTTAAGGATTCTGTTTCTGAGGAAACCGAACAGTTTATCTTGGACAAGGCGGCACGTGGAACTCTGACAAAGGATGATATTACACGGTATACGCGCCGTGTTGGCAAGGAAATTGCCGATGTTTACGGCTGGAAAGTGAGGAGCTGAGATGAAAATTGACGAAGCATTCCTGAGTAAGGAACGAATTATAACACCACGTGGAAGTTTTCGCATTGCGAACCTTTCCGAGACTCGCATGAAGGAAATGGGATACGGTTATCACTGCGACACGGAAGACGGTTTATTCATTATCATGGGAGATGGTAAACGAGCTTTTGCTGTGCAGAAGAAAGTGAGGAATTGAGATGGATAAGTATGAAAAGATTATGAATCTTCTCAAAGAAGAAGATCCAGGAACGCTTATGTGGCTTAATAACGCATATTGCGAGGAATGCAACATACAAAACAACGGTTGTTTTCAGATGAAACGCGGAGATGTTGTGATTCTGACTTCCAAACAAAAGAAAGAACAGGATATTTTAAAAGAGCAGTTTGAGAAAAGAGGGAGAACGTGAGAGAAATTATTTTTAACGACAACAACGAGGAACGTCTGCGAAAAGAATTAACCGGAGCGCAGAAGTGTGCGAGAACCAGAAAGATTATGATAGAGGATATTCGCGGCGCGATCAAGGATATTGAAAACAAATACTCGCAGGTATCCGATACAGTATTAGAGGATTGTACTTTTTGGTGCAATCCTCACGCTCAAAGATTTGCAAATGCGTATAGAGGAGTTCCTGAGAGTACACAGTTCAAGCTGCGTAGGAAATATCATTCATGGAGAATAGTCGAGATTCGCAGATGCAGATGCACAGGAATTCGTATTAAGGCAGATCTGACACGAGATGCCAAAGAGCGTATCATCGAAATGTACGAAAGGTTTTGACAGTATGCCAAGACTGAGCAAGCAAAATAAACAACGATTAGAAAATCGTTATTTGAACCTGTGTAATCGGCTGAAAGATGCCCAAAAAGATACACAGGACTATTGGTTGATTGTTGGAGAATTGCAAGGGATTGAGCTTACAGTAAAGACAATGAATGGAGTCATCTATCAGGCGCAAAATGGTACGATAAAATGTGGATTTTAAGGAGATGGAAACATGTACATGAAGATGAAAATGACAAGGAATCAGGTCGCTGATTTGCCAGTAGATAAGATTGTGACGGCTAGAGCCTGTGAGTTGCAGGATTTGCTGTCCGGTGTTGATCCCATTGGTTACAATGCCGGGATCTGCGGATGGAATTACGATGTGTATGTCATCGGAGACGTTTGTATTTTGACCGGTTATCGGGTGCTGAAAAAGTATCCAAGAGCTGAGAAGATTGAGGAATACGAACGGGAAGCATCCAAGATTGTAAGCTCTAGGATGCCTTCGTTGGCTATTATCAGCGAGTTGAACAAGTTGAGAGAAGCATTCGTTGCAGAACAGGTGCATGACTGATAGAGGAGTTTATTGATGTGAACTACCCACCACCTAAAGGTAGAGGGCTTCCGTTAAATAGTTTACCAGACTAAGTATTCAAAAATGGGTACTACGATATTTAGGTTATGATACCTTCGGTTGACGCAACAGACCATTGCTCTATCGTACATGTTTAAGTTAGGTCGGAGTAAGAACAGCCTTGTGATATGTACTTAAAAAGCCTTTATATCATTGTCGAGTTGAGGTCGGAACAACTGCATGGTTATAGTGCAGTGCAGTACGCAACACCTACCATTTGGTAGAGTATTTATAAGGAACGACTTTTTTATCAAGGGCAGAATGTCCGCAGGGTATGCAACTCTTATGGATATGGATGGCAACACAGTAGACTTTTCATCAATGCCCAGAGGATACAAAACACCAAAGTTAAGGAACTGTAAACGGGTTGCAGCAAGAACATCACAAATGATTCAGATTGTGATGGTATAGTGCCATTCATCCCATCACCTAAAGGTAATGGGTTTTCTGGTTGACTATTATAAAGACGAAAGGAATTGAATCGTATGTTTAAGATTGGAGACATTGTAAGAATCAAAAAGATATTGCAGGATGTGTTGTGCAACGATATTGCTTACCCTGTAAATACCGTTGGTGTAGTATGTAGTCGCGCTTTGAGTGGAGAGGAATCTGCGTATGAAGTAATTGCTTTGAACGAATGTGTACGATTTTCTCATACCGGAGCAACGCTGATCCTTGACGTAAAAGGCAAAGATGGATTCTTGTACGAAGAATGCGAATTGGAAAAGGTGAGCTTGACGGATATGAAAGTAGTATTGGAGTTTAGCAAAGATGAAAAGACATACATCAAGTGGAGCTGAAAGGAAGGGAAGACATGTTAGACGAATTGTACACACTGCTTTTCAAGCGTATGGCAGAGGAACAGGACCGGTACAGAGCTTGGCTGGTAGGATTACCACCAGAAGAAATTCTGGATTATGCGCATGACTACTACGTGAGACTAGATATTCTCATAGCGATACAGGATATGAACTTGACAGAGGAACAATTGCTTGCATTGTTGGATTCTCCAACGCCTTTGGAAGACGTTGTTCGAACGTTTTGGAAGGCAGATATAGACCAATTGGAAACAATCAAGTATTCCATTGAGCAAACGGCAGACGATGCGATAAATCGGAGGAATTGGCTATGAGAGATGATAGTAAATACATGCCGTTATATGGATATAACCCGCTGGTGTATGATTACAGAAAACATATGCGAGACGATATTGAAGCATGGCTTATGAAACGTTATTCGTATAACGATATGACAGACATAGGCTTTGAGGAGAGGGTGTATAAAATACTGTTAAAGGAATACAGTGTTGTAGGATCTGGTATGAGTGAAAGTAACTCATGGATTGCCGAAGAAAAGCTCTGTCACAATTGGGCACTGTTGAAGGAAGCATGTAGATATTTTGGTGTTGATCCAAATCTGGACGATATGAGAGAGTGTGATCTCATCATCCGGCAGTATCTTCTGAGTGAATGTTTGCATGAAGTTTTGTCGGGGATATATGAAAAAATTGAACAATGGAGCAAGTTCGCTCCTGCAAGGTTTTGGGATTGATATTAAAACAGAATGGAGGAATTGACTATGAGAGAAATTACATATAGAGAAGGAAATCACGGCGCGACATATGTACGAATATCGAAAGCTCGTGCTCGTAAACTGCATGAGGAAGGAAAGGAAGTCACGATCCATCCGTGTAACCTTTCGCCAGAATCTCCGTGGGGTTATCCGCCACATTTGAATTGGGAACCAGATCAGGATTTTGACAATCTTGTAAATACTTTTGAGTATTACAACTGCATCAATTCGGAGACTGGATATTATGCTGCGTTCTATGCCAAATTGGAGGAGGAACAGAAATGAAAACAGAAGTAAGAAAGTGGTACGAACACCTGTCGGAAAACACACCCAGCCATTTTTTGAATAAGGAAACCCATCTTGCACTGTCTTATAACGGCAATGGTGAACACTTAATTCGTGTGCATCCATGCGGGTTTTGTGTCAAACTTCACGATAATGGCGCAAGATTTGCGTACAAGGAAGCGATAAGAAAGGCGAAATCTTTGCATCTGCGGGTTTATGAGAACGAAGATAAGAATTCGTTTAATATTCGCGTGGTGTATCATAAAGAAGTTCACAGAATGGAGGAATTGTGGAAGTATTTAACCGGTAAAACCTTCAATAAGAGAATCTTGAATAACGGATGGTGGGGATAATTATGCAAAATGAAAGACTGATTTCTATATTGGAAGAGGTATTGGAAGGATATGTCTCGACTACGGAGATAGAAGAAGTGATTGCTACTCTGCGGCAGGAAGTTGCAGTTAAGAATGCAAAGTCCGCAGGAAAACAGGATTTGTATAAAGCAATGATGGCTGTAATCAAGTCTGCTAAAAAACATCATCCGCACCAAGAGGGGCTGCACGGCGCGTGGATTGACGATGGAAAGCAGTATGTCAGCAACGGATATATGCTTATCGAGAACAGCGGAACACCGCTCGACTTACCTACTCTGCCTGATGACGCAAAGCCGATGAACGTGCAGCCCATCATAAAAGCACGAGCGGAAAAAGAATATCCTGACACGTTGGTTTGTCCCACAATAGCCGAGCTGAAATCCGGCATCAAGGAACAGAAAGCGCTTGCAAAATACAAATATGATAAGATTAGGGATGTACGGTGCCATCTTGGTGGTGGCCATGTTGCCAATGCAGAGTATTTGCAAATTGCAGTACAAGCAACAGGTAGCACTACAGTTCATGCGGAAAATCATATTGCGGGGCGTGATGACCAATACCAAGTAGGTGAACTCTGGTTTGAGTCGGATGACGGGACGGTGCGAGTATTGGTTTTGCCGGTGCGCGGACGTCCTTCGGATGATTCTATAGGATTTGACTACAGTAAATAGTCGAAACCGCCCACACGGGCGGTCTGGCAAAACTAACCTACTGCCACTGATGAGACAGGTTAAAATCTCGTATAACAAGAGTAAACACAGGACAAAATATCGGTAAAATAAAAAGGAGGATCTACATGAAGAATTTAAAGGTCGGGGATCTTGTGGAAACCAAGAAAAATCTGTATGATATGAATGGTGATCGGTATGGATACAAAGTAGGAACGAGAGGATTTGTAGAAAGCATTTCTACGAATCATCTTGGAGCAGCATTGTATCATGTAATCGCTCTGTGTGATGGTGAGACAATGAACGGTACAGAGTTCTATGCAGTAGATCCGAACAGAGGCGGAAACTATCTCCGCGAAGAACTGAAAAAAGGAAATCTTACATGGACGGAGGATGACGAATGAGAGATTTAGAAGCAGTACTACAGGAGTGTGAAAGGAAATTGGAAGCAATCCATATTCCTTTCAACAAAAACGTAACGGTAAGAGCCGGAAAATTAAATGCAAGAACGTGGGGGCGATACTGGATATACAAAAATATGATTGTACTAGATCCTGTGTTCACTGACGATCGGATGCAAACATTTGCTACGGAAAATGTGTTAATGCATGAATTGCTGCATAGCTGCAATGATTGTATATCACACAGCGGACTTTGGAAACATTATGCACAGAAGGTAAACCGTACATATCAGTATAAGATTAAACGGTGTTCGGATTATAAACCGTACATGAATGAAGAACTTCTTGGCGAATTCATGCAGCGGTTTAAATATGTAGCACGATGCGAAGGATGCGGAACATATGTAACACAGGTTCGTATCAGCGATTTTATTCGCAATATGGATCAATACAGATGTTCTGCATGTAAAGGAAAATTCAAGAGGATCAAGTGATGTTAAAGCCCTTCCTGACTAGGAAGGGCTTTAATAAAAGTTTAATAAAAGAGTGAATTTATTGGTAAAATCGAGTCAGATGTTAAGAAATATCTGAATGAAATGCTCCAATCCTTGAGTATGGATGTCATTGCAATGGAAGTCATGCCAGACCACATACATCTGCTTGTAAACTGCAAACCGCAGCTTAGGTTGCCAGATGCTGTAAAAATACTCAAAGGTAATATTGCCAGATGGTTGTTTTTAAGTCATCCAGAAATCAAAGAACAGCTTTGGGGTGGGCATTTATGGAATCCATCATACTTTGTGGCAACTGTAAGCAACAGAAGTCTGGAACAGGTCGCAGGCTATATTAATTCCCAGAAAAACAAATAGGAAAGGAGGTCTGCAGCATGCAAATGTACACCACATACAGTGTAAAAATCAAACATTATAACAGCATTTTCAAAGAGACTGTTGCCATATACAGGCATGCTGTGGACTACATTCTTAATGCCTGTCTTGAAAACTGGGAAGAAATATCTTCTTTAGAAGGCAGAGACAGATCTGCTTATGTTGAACACCTTATCCATGCCACAAAAAATAATCCAAATCCGGCGTATAATTTTGACTCAAAGTTTTATAAAATGCCAAGCTACATGCGTCGCGGGGCAATTAATGAGGCTATTGGTAAGGTTTCATCATATAAAAGTAATCTTTCAAACTGGAAAGAAAAGCCAAACGGCAAAAGACCTTCACCACCTAAAGCCGGATATGTTTACCCTTCAATGTACCGCTCTGGAATGTATAACCAGACCGGGGACTACACTGCACAGGTTAAGGTATACACCCGCAATACATGGGACTGGATTAACATCA